>WLDR01000115.1 GCA_009704705.1 Actinomycetota bacterium
ATCGCCGACCAGTTGGTCGTGCTCTCAGACGGCGGGCACATCGAACAATTCGGCACACCAGCCGAGCTCACCAAGAAGCCGGCCAGCGATTTCGTTCGAAAGCTTTTGGGCGTCTAGTGGAGTGGTTCATTGCCAACTGGAGCTTCATTGCGGGGCTCGCGTGGACCCACCTGAGCATCTCGATTCCGCCGATCATCCTCGGTTCGGTGATTGCGATTGTGATGGCTCGGGTTATTCCGACACGGTTCGTCACGCCCACGCGCACAATCTTGGGGGCGATTTACGCGATTCCGTCGCTCGCGTTGTTCGTCGTGCTTCCCGCGGTTCTCGGAACCAAGTTCATCGGGCCGACGAACGTGATCATCGCGCTCACGATCTACGCCATCACCTCGATGTACTTTTCGGCACGGGATGCGTTCAGGCAGGTTCCCGTCGCGACGATGACGACCTCGCGCGCGCTCGGCATGAATTCTCGCCAGATGTTCGTGCACGTAGAACTCCCCCTCGCCGTGCCCGGTCTCATCGCCGGCTTGCGAGTCGTGGCCGCCAGCACCATCTCGATTGCATCGATTGGCGCCGTCGTAGGCGTGCGCAATCTCGGATACCTCTTTATTGACGGATTCCAGCGCAAGATTCCAGAAGAAATCATCTCGGGGCTCGTTGCCATCAGCGTCATTGCCTTAGCCCTCGATGCGGGCCTCTGGTTGCTCGGGCGAGCCATGACTCCGTGGCGAAACGCGAAGGTCGCTCGTGCTTGACGTTGGCGCGCTCGGCGCGTGGTTTTCTGACGCTGCAAACTGGACAGGGCGATACGGGCTCGTGAACCTTTTGGGTGAACACCTGTGGCTCACCTTTGTTTCGATCGCCCTCGCCTCACTCATCGCCGTGCCGCTTGGCCTCTTTATTGGGCACACCGGTCGTGGCGAAGTTTTCGTTATCGGTCTGGGTTCGCTATCTCGCGCTATCCCCACGATGGGGCTCCTCTTTGCGCTCGTGTTGCTGTTAGGTGTGGAGTTTCGAGAATTGTCTGTCGTGCTTGCCTTGGCCGTCATCGCGTTGCCACCACTCATTGCCGGCGCGTATTCGGGTGTGGCGAGCATCCCGCCGTCAATTCGTGATTCGGCTACCGCCCAGGGCATGACCGCGTGGCAACTAGTGCGACACGTCGAACTGCCTCTGGCGAGCCCGTCGATCATCGGAGGGTTTCGCATCGCGTTCATTCAGGTGGTGTCGACCGTGGTGCTCGCACCGCTTGTGGGTCTGGGTGGTCTGGGGTTCGGAATCATCCAGGGATTGGCTCTGCGGAATTTTGCCCAAGTCACCGCGAGTTCACTCGTGATTATTGCGCTCACCATTACCGGCGAACTGCTGCTGGGTTATTGGCAGCGGCGTGCGGCGGATAGATTGGGCATACCGACGAACTTGGAGAAACCATGAAGCTCAAACGAGTTACCGCCATTGCGCTGAGCGCCGGATTGATGTTGGGTGTCGCCGGATGCGCATCCACCGCAACCCCCTCAGCCGACCCCATCGTGATTGGGTCGCAGGCCTACTACTCGAACGAAATCATCGCCGAAGCGTACGCACAGGTGCTCGAAGACGCCGGCTTCTCGGTCGAGCGTCAGTTCTCGCTCGGACAGCGCGATGTGTACATGCCCGCCATCGAGGCCGGCGAAATCGACTTGTTCCCCGAGTACACCGGCAACCTGTTGCAGTACTTCGTACCCGAGGCAACCGAAACGACGGCAGCTGACGTCTACGCAGCTCTTTCTGCCGCACTGCCAGCGGGATTGAGCGCGCTGGCCATGTCGCCGGCAACCGACCAGGACTCGTACAACGTGACGGAGGAATTCGCCACGGCGAACAAGCTCACGTCGATTGCTGATCTCGCCACGCTGAAGGACCTCAAACTCGGCGGTGCGCCAGAGCTTGCCGAGCGCCCGTATGGCCCCAAGGGTCTGCTCGAGAAGTACGGCGTCACCGTGACCTTCGAAGCAACCGGCGACACGACGGTCGACTCGCTCGTCGCGGGTCAGGTCAGCCTGGCCAACGTTTACAGTGCCGACCCTCGCATTTCGCAGCTGAAGCTCGTCACGCTGAGCGATCCGCTGGGGCTGTTCTTGGCCTCGAACGTGGTGCCCATCGCATCGGACTCGGTCACGGCGGATGCCCGCGCACTGATTGATGCCGTTTCTGCCGCGATGACGCCTGCCGACCTCGTTGCACTCAACGTGCGCAGCGTCGAAGAGAAGCTCTCGGCTTCGGTAATCGCACGCGACTGGCTCGTATCGAAGGGTCTGCTCAAGTAGAGCCTGAGTTCAATGCACGAGGGCGAGCCACGGAAATCGTGTGCTCGCCCTCGTGCTGTGCCTGTTGCGGTATGTCACCGCGAGAATGGTTCTAACTCCGTGCCAAGCGACGGCGCGTAACCGTGACCGCGAGTGCACCGGCCATGAGCAGGCCCGCGCCGAGTGCAATCGACCCAGCTTTGACAGAAGTGTTAGTGCCGGTGTCTGCCAGCGATGAACTGTCACTCGAGGCATCTTTCACAGGCGCGTCATCCACGAAGGTAGTGAAGCTAATCCCATAGTCGGGATCAATAGACGAGAATCGCGCCAACCGCTTGTCTGCGGGAGAAAATCCGAGGGCAAGTAGCATCCCGGTACTGCTTGATGCTGAAGAGAGCGGAAACTCCAGGGTAAAGACATAGCCTGTTCCCGCGACGACTGTTGCCGGAGTTGAGAACGCAACTGAAATTGTTCCTCCGCTCACGAGAGAGGCGGCGGGAATAACCTGCGTTGCAATCGCGGAGCCGGTGGGAAAACCAGTCACAGCATCGACGTTCCAAACCTTCACGGTTAGGTCGGCCGGAGTCGTGTATCTGATTGTTGGAACGTCTATCGAGGTTAAACGGCCAGAGATTCCCGCAGTGAAGGTTGACCCCAGCTCTTGGCACTGGGGATCGCTCGACATGTCGATGAAGCAACTCACCGCCGCTTCACCAGCAGCAGTAAGCGTTTGAGTCTGATCGACGACGGGTGCGGCTAAAGCAGGGGATGCCCCGGCGCAAACCAATGCGAAAGTGATCGCGAGAGCGGCCAGTGGTGCGAACTTCTTCTCCACGTTGACATCCAATCTTGAGGGTAAACACTCAAACCCTACCGAACGGTGTCTGCCTGAACGTGGCTCGGCGTTGCTAGACGTTGAAGCGGAACTCGACCACATCGAACACCACCTCCCACGAAACGATTCAGCTAGTTGCTCCGGTCGCCCGACGGCGACGTGCCGCGAACAAAATCAAGCCAAGAGCCATGAAACTCAAGCCTGTGGCAAGCCACATCACATTGCCGGCCGTGCTGATGCCAGTATTCGGCAGAGATGGAGATGTCGGTCCTAAGAAGCGGCTTGCTTGAATTTCGACACCCGGACTGTATCGGTACCAGACGGCAACCGCATTGCCCTCTGAGTCGAGGCGAACTTGAGCGTCAAAGGCATCACCTTCAGGTTGAGAAATGTTCTCTGGAATCGACCATGTCGCACCTGCGTCAGTCGACACGCTGGCCTGAATGAGAACGTCGCTGCCGAG
Source organism: Actinomycetota bacterium (assembly GCA_009704705.1). Taxonomy (GTDB): domain Bacteria; phylum Actinomycetota; class Actinomycetes; order Actinomycetales; family Microbacteriaceae; genus RFQD01. The sequence goes on from WLDR01000115.1 coordinate 3,587, forward strand.
AGCCCGTTGCCAAATTGCAATGGCACCACCTGCAGCGTTAAGGCTGACCTGTGGAGCTGATGCATCTTCACCCGGCTCCGAAAGATTCATTGGTATGGTCCACGTCGCCCCGCCATCAACGGACTTAGCGGCTTGCACAATTTCATTACTTCCGTCGGAGCGATTCCAAACGGCGACGGCATTGCTATTTGAATCGAGGGCCAGTCGTGGCGAAGCGGCATTTGCTCCAGCATCAGAGAGATCCCCTGCCGGATTCCATGTCGCCCCAGAGTTGGCCGAGAAGCTGGCCTGGACGATGTCGTTGCTTCCGTTCGACCTCTTCCAGACAACAACAGCCTTTCCCGAAGAATTTAGCCCCACCTGAGCGTAGGTAGCGCTTCCACCCACGGAAGAAAGGTCAACGGGTGATGACCATGATGACCCGGTGTCGCTCGAAGAGCTCGCCTGCACAATATTGTTTGCTCCGTTGTAACGATGCCAAACCGCTACTGCGTGACCAGATTCGTCAAGTGCCACGTCGGCGCCATACGCGTCACCGCCCGAAAGAGAAACGTTTTCTGGAATCGACCACGACCCGCCCGCGTTACTCGACTCGGCGGACTGAATGACAGAGTTGCTGCCAGCCGAATGTTGCCACACCACGACGGCATTCCCAGAGGCATCCAAAGCAAGCTCGGCATAACTCGAACTCGTGCCCGCTTGCGAAATGTCTACCGGGGAAGACCATGTCAGTCCTGAATCATTCGACGAGCTTGACTGGATGATGTTGTAACTGCCGTCCAATCGATGCCACACTACAACCGCTTGTCCGGCGGCATTGAGACTTACCCGCTGACCATAGGCGTCCCCACCCGGCGCTGAGAGCGACGCTGGCGTCGACCAAGTCAATCCTCCATCCTGAGACGAGCTAACCATAGTGGTGGCGTCAAAGCTGTACCACGTCACAACAACGTGACCAGAGTCGTTCGACGCGACCTGTTGGCCAAATCCTCCTGCGCCTAGCGCCGACACATTAGTTGGTGTGGACCACGTACCCGTCGAGGCAACGGCGGGCGACGCGCCAACACCGAACAACGCCAAACCAAAACCCAACACACCCGCCAACATGCCAGCAACGCGGGCAAGCCGCGAACGTTTTGCAGTCATCGCAACGAACCCTTCAATGCCGTGTGTCCCGGACTGCCTCACCCTGCGGAAAACCCTAGCATCAGGCTCTCGAACGCGTGGGAAAACCTCAGGCGCCCGCCACAGTCCGTGTTGCGTGGCAACTCGTTCTCAGCGGCTATACATTAAAGCGGAACTCGACCACGTCGCCATCGTTCATGACGTAGTCCTTGCCCTCCATGCGGGCCTTGCCCTTGGAGCGCGCCTCCGCGACCGAACCACACTCGACGAGGTCGGCGAACGAGATGACTTCGGCCTTGATGAAGCCCTTCTC
>WLDR01000116.1 GCA_009704705.1 Actinomycetota bacterium
TGTCAGGTCTGCCGTATCACGTCAACGCGAGTATCTTGCCGATGCGTCCGGCGTGGAAATGACTCGGTTCGTTCCCGGCATGGTCAGCCTGTTTCGAAAGATGGAGTACGAAGAATTCGGCACGACCGGCGTAGCTGACTCGAGCGCCCTCGGCATGTTCTACGCCTATCGTCGTCCCCGTCGAGGGCTCGCGTACCTGCTCAACGCAACCCATCCGCCGACATACAAACGCATCGAACGAGTTGCGTCGATGGAACGCAACTTCTAGTCGGTGAATGGGCAGTTCGACACGTTCGACCAGAGCTCACCGCATCCGCGTCGCAATCTGATGACCTGCCCCATGCCGGCGGCCTGGTCATAGATGCCCGTTGGGTTGCCCTCGAACAGGGCGTCTTTGATGGACGTCGAAACGACAATGCCCAGAACCTGGCCGAACGAATTGACCATGGGTCCGCCCGAGTTGCCTTCGTTGATGGGTGCGGTGGTTTCGTAGTATCCGGCGGCAACGGTCGACACGATGCCAAACGACGCGTAGTTCGTGTGATCGAGTGGGTTACCGATGACGATTGCCCAGTCGCCGACAACTGCTGCAGGAGCTGCGTCTAGAGCCGGCAAGACTCGAGTGATGTCGATGCGCGCGAGATCCACGACTGATTCAATCGGGGTCGTGTCGTCGGACGTTTCAGGCTGTTTCGCTACGAGGGTGCCCGTGAAGGTTTGTCCTTCGTACGTGACGCCGACCTCACTGCCTTCTTCGCAATCATCGAAGATGTGGGCGGCCGACATAATCACCGAACCGACGCCGTCGGGTTTCTCCACATTCATCACGACACCGGTGCCCGTTGAACTTTCGCAGAAGACTCTGACGACAGATGGTGTGACTTTGTCGACGACCTGCGGAACGTTCGGTTGAGCGATGGAGAGCTGGAAGAGAAACCATCCGTTGATGCCGAGCAGAACGATGATGATCGAGCCGACAATCGTGAAGACCCAACGAGAGAGCGAGCGTCGAAAGTAGCGCTTTGAGTCAACTCGCTCGTGCTTGGCGAGGTCGCTCCAGACACCGTTGGTGTCTCGGCTCGAACGAATTAAGCGACGAACGCCCACTATTGGGTCACCACTATTTTGCGGTTTTGCTGGCCGAGGTTTTCAACGAAGTTGCCGGCTTCATCCCAGTCGTTGACCGGGCCTTTGCCCGCTCCGACCGTAACGATGTTCGTTGCGACACCTGCACTAACCAGGAGCGCCTTAAACGCTTCGGCACGGGCGAGGCTGAGTTGTTCATCCTCTGCGTTTCCAAACACGTATTGGGCTTGTGGCGTGGCTGAGGCCACATAGCCGATGACGGTGATGTCGCCCGGACAAGCGGCGGCAGCGATTTTGGTGGCGATGTTTTGTGCGGTCGCAGTGGCGGCGCCGACATCGATGAATTCGGCGTTGCCCGGATTGAATGAGATCCCGTCTGACTCGGCGACGCTTTCGTTGATGCACGCGTCCTTGAGTCCTTCGACTGCGGCCACCGCAATGGAGTCGGGCGAGGGCGCTCCATCGACGACCTGCGTCATGATGGTGCCAACGTATCCACCCGATGCGGCCACAATCGCCCGCCAGAAGGCGACCAGACCGTCGAGTGACTGCTGGTTGAGTGGTGGTTCGCTCGAGTTCACCAGACCGAGTCCGACGAAGTCGACGGTGGCCCCCTTGAGGTCGGGCAGAGCGCCCTGTGACTTGAGGTCGCCGACGATGTCACCGACTTGGGCCTCGCTCGGGATGCCCGACTTGCTGAACGAGTATTGCCCTGCGGTCTGGATGCCGTTGCCCATCATGACAATGCGCTTTTCCTCGGCCCGGCCTGAGTCAAGTTTGCCCGCAGCAACGCTCAGTGCAGCGAGGAAGTCAACTTCCGGCTCCAACACAATCGGGTTGATTACTGATTGCTCGGACTCGCCGGCCGTGCAGAAGTAGACATCTCGCACACTTCCCAAAAGTCGACGATTCAGAATCATCGTGCCGTCATCGGTATCCGCAAGCTGCGGGCTGACATTGCGAACGAGGCTCGGACGACCGTCCGCGACGACAATCGACAAGCTTGCTCCAGCGAGCCCCAAAGCCTCGTTGACGAGCGCCTCTGACGAGTCCAATACGTTGCCAAAGTTGACGAAGTTTTCGGTCGGCGCCATGACGATGGCGACGTCGCGCCCATACTCGAGTCCTTTGTCAGAAACGGGCTTGAAATCGCAGTCAACTTGATCCTGGGAAGGCAGAGAGCAGCCTGCCAACGCGCTCGTCACGACTACAGCCATCGAAAGAAGGCATGCAAATCTCGAAGTCAAGTTGGTCACGATACGTTCCCTTCAACATCATCGAAGGCATCCGGCGATGGAGGCACAGTCACATTGTTCGAACTCGATAAACGCACAGAATGCTCAGCTCGCCGCTTGCGCCCATCTGCTCGCTCTTTGATCATTCGCTCTCTCGAAGAATTGGCATTCGGATGCGCAATGCCGAGATAGGAAGATGTGAAATCAACGTTGCGGGTGGCGTTGATGAGGGCGCGACGGTAAACGCTCTTTGTCGCCTCCGCCAATTCAATACGCGCTGTATCAATGGCATCGCGGAAGCCGCTTTCGGCGACATCTAGCGAAGCCTGAATTGCAGGAATGGAAGCACCGGCCGCAACTGCTTTCTGCTCGAGAATTCGTGCTCGGCGTCGAAGCATGCCCAGTGCAAAGTTAACGCGCGCATACGTGACCTCATGCGGGTTGTGCCGCACGGCAACCAGCAACAGCCAAAGCCCGAGCCCGAGCAACATGCAAATCGATCCAACGTAGACGGCGATGTACATCTCATCCGAGATGTCTTGATTCGTCACGCGAATGAAGTTCATTCGCATGCTTGCCAGGGTCAAGACGAAACCAATCCACACCGCCGTGAGAATGGCCAGCTCTGCAACCAATAGCAGACGGTGTTTGAAACCCCGCACTAAGAGATTGATGCGGTCTCCGATGAAGTGGGGGAACACCACTTGAACGCCCACGGCCGGAGCGGTGAAGAGTACCGGCTCCCAGAATGCTGCTGGAAACAATTCACGGAACGAAAAGAAGATTATGAAGACGTCGACGAGACCGACAATGAAGAAGACCGTGTACGGCATCATCAACCGCAAGAACGCATTCGGCAACGTCGTCTGTTGAGGAGGAGTGCCGGGCCAGAGGAGTTCGGCCCGACCGGTGCGACGACCCTCGAGAATCTCGAGCTCGTCTGCAAGCTTGGTCTCCTTGACCTCGATCTGTTCGAGTACGCCCGCACGACGGTGCTCGAGTTGCTGCACGTCAGACTGCACCGAAATGAGCTTCTGGCGCTCGCGCAACACGGCACGACGAGCGTGGTCACGAAGGCGTTGTTGGGTCAGGGCGAGTTGGTCATCCACCATTCGCTCATAGGGCATCTGAACGAGGTTCTCTTCAGCAAACAAGAACTCGTCGTACGCTCCCGACATCACGTCGGCCTCGGCGGCATCTTGAGAAGCCGCCGTCATCGTTGTGTCATCGACGATGTCGGGCAGACGAGGCATGCGCCCGGGAAGACTGCTCAGGGCCGCGCGGCGTCGCCGCCACCATCCGCGAAGTGTGTTCATCGAGTTGCTCCCGCAGGCTTGGCGACCGACGGGCGGCGCGGTGAACGCAAGCCAACACCCGGTGCGTTGTCTTGCGCGGTGTCCTCTTCGAACTCGGTGAAGTGTTCGAGCTCGACGGGTTCAAACTCCGGAATCTCGGCGCGCACCGACGAAACATCGAGCCCACTCGCGATGGCGCGGGCGCGGGTGTAGATGCTCACCTGGGACTCGCGGCTGATCCCCCACGACGCCATTGCTTCTTCGGCCATGCGTCGCATCGAGAAACCGCGCTCAATGTTGGTTCGGCGCTGCGCCTCGAAGTTCATCAAGTCTTGCTGCAGTCGAGCGACGAGCACTTCGGTGCGACCGCGTTCACGGCCGGTTGCGTCTTTGCGCTGAAGGGCATCCTCAAGTTCGTGTTCCAGCTGTTGCATCTGCACGTTGATGCGCGCGTTGCCCGAACGAATCGACTCGGTCTCAGTCGTGTACCAGAGGTTGACGTTGATCTGCCAGCTGCGACAGTCGGCATCGATCTCGATGATGGCGTGCGTGCGGGTGAAGTCGAGCAAGTTCTTGTACTTCTTGGCGTCTTCTTTGCCCTTACGGTTCAGAATGCGCGTGCGCACCGGATTCACCATCTTTGGCGCGACCGGCAATCCCCGGTATCGTCCCTCGTTCTGCGCCATGACTGCTCCTCTTCAAAATGCATGTGGCAACGGCCGTGCAACGGCACGTTGCGGAGCCCGAAGCCCCTGAGACAAAAATTCCCCAGCGCTCAGACTAACCGCATGGGACATATTTTCACCAACCACTGACATTGGTGACTTGTCCACGGATTCGTAGACTTGGCGCATGAGTCGCATCTTCGGCATTCCGTACGCCGACGTCTATCCGCTCTACGTGAAGAAGCTCGAGCGCAAGGGCCGAACCCCGGCAGAGCTCGACCAGGTGACCGAATGGCTACTGGGATACTCACCCGCCGAGGTGCAGAAGCTCATCACTGCCGGCACAACGTGCAAAGACTTCGTCGACAAGGCGCGGTTGAACCCCGCGGCCGACATGATTACTGGCGTGATCTGCGGCGTGAAGGTGCAGGAGATTGAGGATCCGACGATGCAGCGCATCCGGTATCTCGACAAGTTGGTCGACGAACTGTACTACGGCAAGTCGATGGAGAAGGTTCTGCGGGGCTAGCCGACTTGGCAATGTCTACGGCGCGACCCCATTGACCGTCAGCCCCATCGTCTCGGGCAAACCGAGCGCGATGTTCGCCGACTGAATTGCAGCGCCGGCGGTGCCCTTGACCAGGTTGTCGAGTGCGGAAACAACA
>WLDR01000117.1 GCA_009704705.1 Actinomycetota bacterium
CAGGGCTTGCAGAAGCGGTTTTTGCCCGAGAACAAGTTTTGCGCGCGAAGCCGAGCTAGTGAGACTCACGATCGACCCTGTCTCCCGACGAGCCGACAAGAAAGTCGAGGTCGGCTCCCTGGTCGGCCTGGGTGACGTGCTCCACATAGAGCTTTGCCCAACCACGTTGGGGTGCCGCGTAGGCGTCGACGCTGGCCTGAGACGGCGTGCGGTCGGCAAGGTCTGCCTCACTGACATTCAACGAAAGCAAACGCGATGGAACGTCGAGCGTAATCATGTCACCGTCACGAACGAGCCCGAGCGGACCGCCAGCGGCCGCTTCCGGAGAGACATGCAAGACGACCGTGCCGTAGGCGGTGCCGCTCATTCGCGCGTCACTAATGCGCACCATGTCGCGCACGCCTTGCTCCAACAGTTTTTGCGGGATTGGCATGTTGCCCACCTCCGGCATGCCCGGGTAGCCCTTCGGTCCGCACCCACGCAAGACAAGGATGGAGTTTGGCGTGACGTCCAAGTTCGGGTCGTCGATTCGATCCCGCATGTCTTCGATGCTGTCGAACACGACGGCCGGACCAGTGTGTACGAGCAGTTCCGGCGTTGCCGCCGACGGCTTAATGATGGCGCCGCGAGGGGCCAAGTTACCGCGCAAAACTGCGATTCCGGCATCCGCCATCAACGGACTATCGCGCGGGCGAATAACGGTGTCGTCGTAAACCGGCTTGTCGTCGAGGTAGGCCACGAGCGGCAGGCCGGTGACCGTAATCGGCTCGGGGCGAAGCAGATCTTTGACTTCGGCGAGCAAGCTCAAAAGTCCGCCAGCACGATAAAGATCGTCCATCAAGAACTTGCCGCTGGGTTGCAAGTTTGCCAGCACCGGCACTCCCGACCCCGCTGCATCGAAATCCTCGAGAGTGAGGTCGACGCCGACTCGACCAGCGATGGCGAGAAGGTGGAGAACGGAATTCGATGACCCGCCCACAGCCGCAATCGACACGATGGCGTTGATGAATGCGTCCTTGGTCATGATGTCGCTCGGGCGGCGATTCTCCGCCACCATCTTCACGATGAGCTCACCCGTCTCGTGCGACATCGAAAGCAGCCGGGCATCAGGTGCCGGTGTGCCAGCAAAGCCCGGGATAGTCATTCCGAGGGCTTCGGCCATGACGGCCATCGTCGACGCGGTTCCCATGGTGTTGCAGTGTCCCTTGGAGCGAATCATCGACTGCTCTGAGGCAATGAACTGCTTGTTGGAGATGGCTCCGGCACGGGCTTCTTCACTGAGTCGCCAAACGTCGGTGCCGCATCCGAGTGCTTCGCCTCTAAAGTGGCCCGTGAGCATCGGGCCTCCGGGCACAACAATCGCGGGCAGGTTGACGGATGCGGCAGCCATGAGCAGCGACGGAATCGTCTTGTCGCACCCCCCGAGCAGAACGAGCCCGTCGATTGGGTTGGCGCGGAACATCTCTTCCATCGCCATCGCGGCCATGTTGCGCCAGAGCATCGCCGTTGGTTTGACCTGAGTCTCGCCGAGCGAAACCACGGGCAAATTCAACGGAACACCACCGGCTGCCCACACACCCTGCTTCACGGCATCAGAGACCTCATTGAGGTGCATGTTGCACGGCGTGAGGTCAGACGCGGTGTTCGCAATCGCAATCTGCGGCTTCGCACCGTCGAATGCATCCTCGGGCATGCCCCTCCGCATCCACGCACGGTGAATGTAGGCGTTGCGGTCGTCGCCGCCGTACCAGTGGGCGCTGCGCAATTCGGTCATGCGGATTCCTTCAACTCGGGCACGGGGCTAAACGACCACTGTCGTGCGTGTGATGTCAGTGTCAGTAAACACGTCATGCTCGTCGGTGCTCCGCGTGGAAAACTCCGTCACGATGGCGCCCTCGGGCCCGGCCTGAAACCAGTGTTTTGTGTCGGGAAATATCGTGAACTGATCACCGGGATGAAGAACGGTCTCGTGCCAGACGGAGTACGCGCCCTTGTCGACTCTGGTGGGTGTGGCCTTCGGATTGGGGGTGGGTTCACCCTCCGTGTACAGGTAAACGAGTCCGGCCCGGCATCGAAAAGTCTCTTCTTTGCCCGGCTGCCCGTTGACCGACACGTGTCGGTGCTCGGGGCAGGTTTGACCCGGAAGAAGCACCAGCTCCTTGGCACACACGCGTTCGGTATTCACATAGACGACGAGCTGTAGCCCGGTATTCACCAAGTCGGACAAGCCGAAATCGGCCACCTCGATGTTGCTCTGCTCGGTCGGCGTGAGCACGACTCCCGCCTCGGCAAGCTTTGCCGCAGCGGCGGCTTGCGCCGACATCACTTCTTGGGCGGTGAGCAAAGTTATCGCGTCTCCTCGGTCGCAGGTGGGTTTCGGAACACTATACCTACGGTTGCCGGGCGAGCTTGAGCCCCCCATTCGTTGCGGCTGGTCTGGTGATCGCTTGGCTTACACGCCGGGGCCTCTCAGTAGGATTCATGTCATGACCGCGGCGACCGAGGGGCGCAAGCCCAATATTCGGCAGGTCGCTTTGCTCGCGGGCGTCTCACACATGACGGTATCGCGCGTGCTCAACGAGCATCCGAGCATCGCGTCCGCCACGCGTGAACGCGTACTAGATGTCATGCGCGAGCTCAACTACCGCCCCAATAGCGCTGCCCGCGCGCTGGCGACGCGTCGAACCAATCGCCTCGGGGTCGTTGTCGACAGCATCAACGAGTTCGGCCCGGCGAGCACCGTGCGGGCAATCGAGCATGCGGCCCACGATCGCGGGTTCACCGTTTCGTCGATTGCAGTCTCGGCCGATCGGTCGATCACTGCACATGATGCTCTCATGAGTCTGGTGGGCATCGGCATCGACGGACTGTGCCTCATCACTCCGCGCACGTCATCCATCGACCTGCTCCGCGAGGTCTCGCGCGGGATCCCGACCCTCGTCGTCAAGTCTGAACCCGAGGATGACTTCTTCACTGTCTCGGTCGACCAGCGCCGGGGTGCCGCTTTGGCGGCGCAACACCTCATTCAGCTCGGTCACCGCGAGATTGTGCATTTGTCCGGTCCGTTGGATTGGTTGGATGCCCGCGAGCGCGAGCAAGCCTGGCACGAGCACCTCGCCACGGCCGGCCTACCCGCACGCGCGACCGTCGTCGGTGACTGGACATCCGACTCGGGCTTCGCGTTTGGACGCTCGGTCGACGTGGACTTCACTGCGGTCTTCGCTGCCAACGACCAGATGGCGCTAGGGCTGATCCACGCGTTGCACGAGCGGGGTATCCGCGTTCCCGAGGACGTCAGTGTCATCGGGTTCGATGACGTGCCCGATGCTCACCACTTCTTGCCCCCACTCACGACTGTTCGCCAAGACTTCCGCGCACTCGGATCCGTGAGCGTGACGACGCTGCTGGCTGAACTCGAGGGAGTTGAGGTGCCGCGTCGCACTCTGCTCGAGCCAGAACTGGTGGTACGGGCATCCACGGCGTCACCCCGAGCGCGCTGACGAGTCCCCGGGCGCGCTTGTTGTCAGCCCGATGTGACCGGTAACATCGGCGCGTGAGCAACTTCAGCCTCGATGTCGAGGAAGCCATCGCCGAGGCACGAAAAGACGTGGCCGGGCTGCACGCCGAACTCGTGAGGTATGGGCTAGTCGTGTGGACAGGGGGCAACATCTCAGGTCGCGTGCCCGGCGCGGATTTGTTCGTCATCAAGCCATCTGGTGTCGAGTACGACGACTTAACCCCCGACAACATGATCTTGTGTGATCTCGACGGAGAAGTTATCCCCGGCTCGCCAGGCTCGGAGCGATCGCCCTCGAGTGACACAGCGGCGCACGCGTACGTTTACCGAAACATGCCAGAGGTTGGCGGCGTTGTTCACACCCACTCGACCTACGCCACGGCATGGGCCGCGCGCGGGGAGGAGATTCCCTGCGTGCTCACCGCGATGGCCGACGAGTTCGGCGGTCCGATTCCAGTGGGCCCCTTCGCGATCATTGGTGATGACTCAATTGGTCGAGGCATCGTGGAAACGCTCGCCGGGCATCGCTCGCGTGCGGTGCTCATGCAGAACCACGGTCCGTTCACAATCGGCTCATCTGCCCGCAATGCGGTCAAGGCCGCGGTCATGCTCGAGGACGTCGCTCGCACCACACACATCGCTCGCGAAGCCGGCCCGCTCATCCCGATTCCGCAGGAGTCGATAGACCAGCTCTTCGAGCGATACCAGAACGCATATGGGCAGGTGAAGAACCCGTGACCGAGATCGGTGACTCAATCCGAGACGGTCGCACCTCACTCGGGATCGAACTCGGCTCAACCCGCATCAAGGCCTGCCTGATTGGCCCCGACCCTTCGGTCGTACTCGCAGTAGGTGAACACGACTGGGAGAACCAACTCGTCGACGGGTTGTGGAGCTATTCCCTCATGGACGTATGGGCTGGTATGCAAGCCGCCTTCGCGGCGCTCCTCACCGACGCCGAGCGACGTCACGGCGTGCGCCCGACAACGTTCGGCGCCATCGGGGTCTCGGCGATGATGCATGGTTACCTCGCCTTTGACGATGCGGATGAGCTTCTTGTGCCGTTTCGCACCTGGCGAAACACCAACACCGGCCCCGCAGCGGCCGAACTCACGAGCGCGTTCTCATTCAACATCCCTCTGCGGTGGAGCATCGCGCACCTTCACCAAGCCGTGCTCGACCGCGAGCCCCACGTCGCCGAAATCCGATTCATCACGACCCTCGGGGGATACGTGCACTGGAAGCTCACCGGCCAGCGCGTGCTCGGGGTCGGAGACGCGTCGGGTGTGTTCCCGATCGACCCTGCGACCCGCGATTACGACGCGCGACTTATCGAGCACTTCGACGGCCTCGTCGCATCGCGGGCACCGTCGATCCACATCGGCGACCTGCTCCCG
>WLDR01000118.1 GCA_009704705.1 Actinomycetota bacterium
AAAGACCTCGGTCTATCTCGGGCACAGAAGCGCGGCACCCCACCTGTTCGTTGCGAACGAAGAGGAAGAGTACGGGCTTAGATTTTTTCGACATCCGCAATCCACGCTTCCAGATAGGTTCGCTCGTTTTCGGTAAAGAATTGAGCGGTAGTCAACGCTTCGTAGGCGAGACGCAGACGTGAGGCCATTGTTCCGCCCGATAATTCGAGCGAATTCAAGACCGTGATGAATTTTTCGTAGCCGACGTAGCCTTCGACCTCTTGCGAAAAGTCCGTTAACAGGTTGTGCTCGTTGCGTTCCTGATACGCGAGTGCGCCCGGAATCAGAATTCCTCCGTTGTACTCACGAAGAATTCGTTGCGCAATGAAGCCACGCCATATATCCGTCATGCGAAAGGAACACGTCACGGGTAAGTACATGAGCATGGCGAGGTGGGCGGGCCATATCGTGACCTGGCTGTTGAACGGAGTCCACGCACCTGAATTTGCCCGGATGAGATGCGGCCCGGCCTCCTCAAAAGCGAAAAGCTCGAAGTCGAAGTCCGGATTCGTCAAACGGAAGACCGCGTCCACGTCGGGGTTGCCGTTGGCTAATCCCTGAACAATCACGTTGTTGTAATCGACCACATCTTCGTTGGAAGCAATCTCTCGCGTTTCGGGCTTCGTCCACCGCAGTTGCTCCAGAGGAAACCCGCGTGGCCAGATTCTCTCGTTTGTGAAGCACAAGTAGGGATTGACAAAACCCGAGCCAAGGATCTCTCGCTGTGCAATGCCGGGAAGTTCGGGATCGAAGAACGACTCAAAGAGCTCGTTGTCATCGTCAGACTCGAGAACGGTGTTCGCGCCATTCGCCAAACTAACGAGATACCCAATCATTTTTCGCGAGTACGTGCCCAGCGGCAGCGCCTCAGCGGACGCGAATGGGAGTCGTCGCTGGTCCTCGACGGAGAAATAGTCTGCGCCAGGTAGCGAAAACTCCGCGGGTGATTTTCCATCGCCAATGACAACGACCGAGATGTCCTTGGCTCGTGCGGCTTCCGTTGCACTGATCAACATGCGAGTTGGCGGATTGATTGTCGTGATTACCAGTGACTTAGTGATTATTTCCCCCTCGGGAGCCCGGATTTGGCTCGCTCAACAGGCTATCGGCTTGCGGCGCCACCGACGCAGGGGGCGCGAAATCGTGCCAACGATTAGAATCCACAGAGAGGTCGGTCAAGGGCTGCCCCGGGGATGAGGGAAGAGTGACGATCAGCTCGAACACTCCCACGCCAAGAAAGTCGGCTGGCGGTTCGTCCATGTTGCAACGCTTAGCCGACACCGCCGCAAAGTCTCGGGTCGGGTTCGCCGTGCTCGTTACGGTGGCCGCGATTCCTCTCGCGCTTGCGATCGCGGTTGGGGCCTATGAGCTAGCGCGAATCATCTCAGGCCCAACCCAGTATCCCGAACTTATCGTCGGGGCATTGTCGATTTACGGCGGGGACAAATCGGGTGACGCGGCTCTCGTCTTCGCGTTTTGGATAGTGATCGGGCTCGCTGCGGGGCTCGCTTATTCCCGCGGTTCGACCGTCGAGAAACGGGCCCGCTTAGTTCCGCTCGCGCTCGTTTTGCTGTCATTCTCGGCCGCGTTTCTCGTCATGACGTTTTCTCGAGGACTAGCGTCCATTGTCACGTGGTATTCACCGGTGTGGATGTTGGCACTCGCTCAGTTGCTCGCCATCATGGCATTTGTCGCGCACAGAATCGTAGGGAAGCTTTCGCCCTCGCAAACAAATAGAGTTGCAATCTCCGAAAATCTGCCTGCGGAGCTGGTCTGGCTTTTTGTGAGTTCACTGGCCTTCGTTCCGGCCGCCGGCCTCGTCGTTGCGGGCCGCTACCTCACTCTCATTAGTTCAACCAACAAGGTTGCTCTAGTGCTCATTTTCCTTGTCGTTTCGGGCGTCATCGTCGTGGCCATCACAACGGTGCTCTCTCTCGTTCGGTCGACTCGCACACCGAGTCATGGGCTACTCGTGCCCATCACATCGCTGCTTGGTCTCGCCTCGCTTCCGTTATTGCTGCCTCCCTTATTGACGATTGACGGGGTGTCGGTTGTTGTCCCCGGCATGCTCGAGCGTCGATGGCTCATCGTTCTGGTCGGGGTGGCACTGGCGATTACTGCGGAAACTCTGCTGAGGCGACGTTTCGCCCACCGCACACAACGATGGGTAAGTGGCTACTCGTCGATTGCCATCGCCGCCCTTATTGTTCCGCTACGTCTGAGCGTCTCGGCACCCAACGCGAATCCGTTCGACAACTATCACTTCGGTGAACTCTTCACCCCTGCTTATCTGTTCGTGTCCCAGGGGCTGACTGGGTCTGTCCCGATGGCACGTGGCGCACTCGTTAACCTGTTTCCCCAACTAATGAACAATGTATTGTTCGCCGGCGCCGCTTCCACGTTCTTCTATACCCTGCCACTTCTCCTTCTGGTGATTCTCGCCCTCTCTCATGCCGTCTTGCGCTTTTCTGTGGGCATGGTCGTGGCCACCGCCATTGTCGTCAGCTTCGGTTTCGCCAATAGCTTCACCGAGGGTGACTTCGCGGCGTGGGTGGTCGTCTTGTTTGCCGTAGACCTCATCCGCCGAGACAAGTACCCCGCGTTGCGTGGCGTGATTATTGCGCTGGCACTGGCGGGTGCGATTATCCTCTACCCCCTCATGGGGCTGGCCGGCGGGTTGATTGCGATCGTCTTAATGGTGGTCAAACTCGCTGGCGCCCTCATCTCTCGAGATGGAGCAGAGTCGCGACGTCACGGTCTCGTCTCAGCAACAGTGGCTGTCGTGTCAATCTTGATGTTCGTTGTCGATCCAGCAAACGGCCTGCGCGGGTCAATCGGTTACGTTGTGGGCCAGGCGCCGGGAGCCGTCTTGGCGCACGGTTCACCCATCAGCTCCTACCTCTCGGCGCGTTTCTCTGACGACTTCTTTGTTACTTTTGCGTTTGCCGCAGCTGTTGTCATTTCGGCGTGGACAATGTGGGTGAAGCGTTCATGGCTTCTTCAGCCCAGCGCGAACACGTGGTTCTCTTTTGCATTGCTCGGGGTGCCCGCAGTCGCAGCGGTCGGCCTGAGCAGTCGGTTCCTTGGTCGAATCATCGAGTCCGCTTTTACCATTCGGCCATTGAACGGCAGTCTCTTGATCCTCGCCCTGATTCTGCCCGTCTGTGTGCTGTTGGCTGACTCTCAGGCGTTTCGGCGCCTCGCATTCGCCTCGCTCGCAGCGGGCTTGGTGATCTCCTTCAGTGCAATTCCGTTGTTCAGGGGTGGCATCCTTAAATCGGTTACCGGAATCGCCCATGCGCGGGAGTGGGCGTCAGGGCCGTACCTCGAAGAAATCCCGGCGCTTGGTTCCGGTGATGCCGACCCGACGCAAATGGACGAGTTGCGGCAAATCAACACGGTCTCGCAACGCATCTCGAACACGCTCACAATCCAAAACCTCTCAAACCGCAACTCACTCAACGCTTTCTTCGACTGGCCGAATGTCGGCGAATACCTCGCGCCCTACAACATCGCCGATCGTGAAACAGAAGCCAGATATGTTTCGGCATTGGACGCCGCAAAACCGGACGCGCTTTTCATCGGTCCGGCTATGTGGTTTGACGGGCTAAGCATGAGCCTGCGCTCCCCTCTGCTAGCCGAGTGGGTGGTGCGTAACTACATTCCCGTCACCTGCCCCGGGTCGAGTTGGGCTTTTTCCTCCTCACTGGATGCACCCGCCATCGCAGCACTCCTCCCCTCGGATTGCGTCCTGGGTTCACAGCCCGAGGTCGCTCGAGACCTGTGGGCTCGCACAATCGGTGCGCCGACGAATCTTCTGTTCTTGCCACACTCGTGGGGTTCCGCGAATGAGGGTCTGGTGTCACGTGGCGCGGTTGTTCTTCGTGAGGAAATCTCCTCCGAACAAGAGTTCCGATTTGTCGCGGATATCCCGCCGGGAACGCAACCACCGGCCGATTACCTCCGAATCGACGCCGCCTGCGACGGTCTTGATTCCCTTGTTGCCATTCAATTTGGATCCGAACGGGCTTCTAGTCAAGCCACACTGACGTGGACTCGAACAGGATCGACCACGCCTAACGTTGTTTCAACGTTTGAATGGGGCAATGGCTCTTTTCTGGTTCCCCTCGGCGCATACCCGGAATGGTCCCTGCCGCCATCCTCTGGTGGCCAGCTGGCCATCATCCCACCTGCTTCAAGCTGTCCGAGTGCATGGTCGCTCAGTGCCGAATTCGTGGCAGCTCGCCCATAACGCACGTCACATAGAGAGTCATCGTCAATGAAATGGATCGTCCTGCTCGCTGCCATCGGCACGAACGTTCTTGCGAGCATCCTTCTGAAGGTTGCCGTGGTGCAGTTACGGCAGCAGGACGTGACAAACCCCGCCAGTTACGCACTAAATCTCAACATCTGGTTGGGGGTTGTCTCGTATGGGCTCTCGTTCGTCTTCTATGTGGTCGCACTCGGGCTCTTCCCTCTGAACGTCGCACATCCCGTCATAACGTCGAGCGCCCTGGTGTCGATCGCCATTGCCTCCGTGCTGATATTCCGGGAATCCTTCGACTGGATATTCGTCGTCGGAATCCTGCTCGTCATCGGAGGGATTCTCTTGCTTGCGTCGCGTTCCGGCCAGGCGGTGTAATCGGTCTGCATCCCTGTGCGCAGGCCATGACTGTGCCGGGCGCAACTTGCTCGCGGGCCGGGTTCTTTCGCTAGACGCCGTGTACCGTGATGTCGGCGATGGGAAGCCGCTCGGCCTCATAGCTATTGACGGGATTGTCTGAGGCGTAGCCGATCGCGAGCCCGTAGGCGAGTTTGTAATGGCGGGGGACCTTGAATTCCTGGCGCACGGCCTTCGACCA
>WLDR01000119.1 GCA_009704705.1 Actinomycetota bacterium
GATGATCGTCCCGCACGCCGGAGCGATCGCGATGACCGACCGGTTCGTTCGGCCCGACCCGAGCGCGCTGAGCGTCCTCGTTTTGACCGCGCAGACCGCCCGGCTCGACGCGATGACCGTGACGCGCGACCCGCACGCAGCGCAGATCGATTCGACCGCCCCGCACGCCGGGATGATCGTTCCGACCGTCCTGAGCGCCGCGACTCCTCGTTCTACCCTGACAAGTCGAACAAGCCCGCGTTCTCTCCTGAGGACGACGTCGTGCTCGAACGCCTCGAGGCGCAGGCCACGCTTGCCGTCGACGTCGAAGGCGTAACCTTCGGCGACCTTGGCCTCGGTGGCAACATCTGCCGTGCGCTGGACGAGCTTGGCGCGACCGCGCCGTTCCCCATTCAGGCGGCAACGATTCCCGAGGTGCTCGCCGGACGCGATGTTCTCGGCCGCGGCCGCACGGGGTCAGGCAAGACCATTGCCTTTGGCGCTCCGCTCGTTGAGCGACTGATGGAGAACAACGGAGGCAAAGACCGCAAGATGGGACGCGCACCGCGTGCCCTCATCATGGCTCCGACTCGCGAACTGGCTCTGCAGATTGACCGCACGGTTCAGCCCATTGCTCGGTCGGTGGGGCTCTTCACCACGCAGATCTACGGTGGCGTTCCGCAGGGACGACAGGTCACCGCACTTCGCCGAGGCGTCGACATCATCATTGCCACGCCCGGACGACTCGAAGACCTGGTCGAACAGCGTCACATTGACCTGTCCAAGATTCAGATCGTGGTTTTGGATGAAGCTGACCACATGTGCGACTTGGGCTTTCTCGAGCCCGTGCAGCGCATCCTGCGCTCGGTCGCACCGGATGCTCAGCACCTGTTGTTCTCGGCCACGCTTGACCGCGGTGTCGCGGCGATCATCGATGAGTTCCTCGAGAACCCTTCGGTGCACGAGGTTGCCGGTGAAGACCAAGCGAGTTCGACGATTGACCACCGCGTGTTCGTCGTGGATCACAAAGACAAGTCCGATGTGATTCGCCAGCTCTGCGAGCGAAACGGAAAAACCCTGGTCTTCACGCGCACGCGCGCGTTCGCTGAGATGCTCGCAGATCAACTCGATGATGCGGGTATTCCTGCGACGAGTCTGCACGGTGACCTCAACCAGAACCGTCGCACGCGAAATTTGCAGATGCTCACGAGTGGTCGAGTGGATGTCCTCGTCGCGACTGACGTGGCTGCTCGCGGAATTCACGTCGACGACGTCGACCTCGTAATTCAGGCGGACGCTCCCGACGAGTACAAGACCTACTTGCACCGTTCGGGCCGAACCGGTCGCGCCGGTCGCATGGGAACAGTCGTCACAATCGTGCCGAAGACTCGTCAGCGCCGCATGTCGGAGTTGCTTGACCGCGCCGACATCGAGGCGGAGCTTGTGTTTGTTCGCCCCGGCGACGATGTCATCGCCGAGGTTGCCGACGCCAACGTCAACGCAAACTAGTTCTACGCTGCTGGTTCTCGCCGTTAGGCGAGGGCCAGCATCGCGGCGGCGACGATGGCGAGCACGAGGCCGACCGCTTGAATGGGTGCAACTCGTTCCTTGAGAATGATGGCGGCCAGGATGACCGTGCCGGCAGGGTACATCGCTGTGAGCACCGACATCACACTCAGGTCACCGATCTGGATTCCGAGAAGAAGCAGAGCGTTGCCCGTGCCGTCGACGAACCCGCACAGAATGGCGAGTTTGAGACCGGCGCGCCAGCCAGCGGCGTTTCCGCCCGCGTGCGTCGCGGTAGCAGACACTCCGGCGCGTCGTCGACGAGCAGCACCCATCAACGCGAGCACGGCAATTGCTCCACCCATGATTGTTGCGCTCGCAATTCGATTTGAAATCAGTGGAGTGAGGCCTGCATCCGGAGGCGCCTGATCGATGAAAATCATGAACGCGCCGATCAGGATTCCCGCACCGACGGCCAATGAAAGTCCCTTGATGGACGGGCGCACGGCGTTCTTCTCCGGAATGAACCCGACGAGCACAATGGCAACGAGCCCGAGGCCGAGTCCGGCAAACCCAATCAGACCGAGTTCCTCGCCCCCGAGAATGGCCCACAACACGGGAAAGATTGCCGAGACAAACGCGCCGAGAGGAGACAGGATACTCATCGGTCCGATAGCGAGACTCGCGTACAGCAGCATGATTGCGCTCGAGCCGACGACGCCAGCCAGGGCTCCCCAGAACCAAGCTTGCGGCGAGTGGATGCTGGGGATGATGAATGAGCCGACCACGGCAACGACCAGCCCGACGGATGCGGCGATAAAGGTGACCTTCAACGCGCTCATTCGCTTGGATGCAAGACCACCAATGAAGTCAGAGGCCCCGAAAACAAGGGCACCAACGAATCCGAGGATGGCTGCGAGCATCTTCCTAGCCTAGAGACATTCAGGCTGTGTTCTTAGACTGGGGGAATGGGCATCACTGAAGTTCACGAAACCGAATCACTCGACCTCGACCCGAATCCTCGCCACGTCGATGTCGCGGAATTGGGCGACTACCTTTTGGGCCGGTGGGCAGACATTCGAAAGGCTGCGCGCGAGTTCATTCGCGACCCCGAAATGCAGGGGCAGACAGGTCTGACGGTCGCAGAACACCGCGCCCGCGTCTTTGCGCAGCTTCAGCGTTTGGCTGACCGAGGTGTGGTCCACCGTGCTTTTCCGGTTGACGTCGGTGGTTTCGAAGACCACGGAGGACACCTGGCGGCTTTCGAAGAACTCGTTGCCGCCGATCCATCGATGCAAATCAAGGCCGGTGTTCAGTGGGGGCTTTTCGCCTCAGCGATTCAACACCTCGGTTCCAAAGAACACCAAGCCCGCTGGCTTCCGGATGCGCTGAGCCTTCGCCTCCCGGGAATCTATGCCATGACCGAAACGGGACACGGGTCAGACGTCGCGAATATCGCGACGACGGCAACGTTTGACGACGAGACAGAAGAGTGGATCATCCACACGCCATTTCGTGGCGCATGGAAGGACTACCTCGGCAACGCCGCACTGCACGGCAAGGCGGCAGTTGTCTTCGCTCAACTCATCACGAAAAACGTCAACCACGGCGTTCACGCTTTCTTCGTTCCGATTCGTGATGACAACGGTGACTTCTACACGGGCATCGGCGGAAACGATGACGGCGTCAAGGGTGGCCTCAACGGAATCGACAACGGTCGCCTGCATTTCGATCACGTTCGCGTGCCTCGCACGAATCTTCTGAACCGATACGGCGACGTCGCACCGGACGGAACGTACACCTCACCCATCGCGAGCCCGGGACGACGCTTCTTCACCATGCTCGGCACATTGGTTCAAGGCCGTGTTTCGCTCGATGGTGCGAGCGTGAATGCCATGAAGATTGCGCTTCAGATTGCTGTCACGTACGGAAATCAGCGCCGCCAGTTTGATGCCCCACACGGCGGTGAGCAGGTATTGCTTGATTACCAGCGCCACCAGCGCCGGTTGATTCCGCGCATTGCCAGCACGTACGCGGCGTCGTTTGCGCACGGGGAATTGCTGGAAAAGTTCGATGCCGTTTTTGGCGGTAGCCATGACACGGACGAGCACCGCCAAGACCTTGAAACGCTTGCGGCGGCCCTCAAGCCACTCTCGACGTGGCAAGCGCTCGACACCATTCAGGAGTGTCGTGAAGCGTGTGGCGGGCAGGGATTCCTCGCCGAGAACCGGCTCGTGGGTCTCCGTGCGGACCTCGACATTTATGCGACCTTCGAGGGCGACAACAACGTTCTTCTGCAACTTGTCGCAAAGCGACTGCTCACTGACTTCGGGATGAAACTCAGCAAAGCCGATCGCTCCACCCTCGTGAAGTTTGTCGTGGGCAAGGCGGCTGACCGCACACTCTCCAGCTCGGGATTGCGCCGGTTGTCGCAAGACATTCACGACTTGGGGTCAACGGCGCGCGCCGTGGGCCAGCTGCGTGACGAGGACACACAGCGAGATTTGCTCACCGACCGAGTGGAGTCCATGATTTCGGACCTCGCGGAAGAGCTTCGTAACGCGAAGAAGTCAGGCACGCTCGTCGAGACCACGGCTGCGCGCCAAAGCGCCATCATCGATGCAGCGATTGCGCACGCGGAGCTCCTTCAGTGGGAAGCCTTCACGGATGCGCTCCCCGGCATCCACGATGACGATACGCGCGAGGTGCTCACGTGGGTACGTAACCTCTTCGGCCTTGGCCTCGTTGAAAAGCACATGGCGTGGTATCTACTCAACGGACGCCTTTCCGCAGCTCGCGGCCACGCCGTCACCGCCTACGTAGACCGGCTGATTGCCCGACTTCGCCCGCACGCTCAGGAGCTTGTCGACGCTTTCGGCTACGGCCCCGAGCACTTGCGAGCCGAAATTGCAACCGGAGTGGAACAATCGCGACAGGATGAGGCCCGCGCCTACTTTGGGCAATTGCGTGACGCCGGTCTCGAGCCGATGCCCGAGAAGAAGCCCTAAGACTTCTTTGTTCGAGCGGCTGGTTTCTTGGGCGCAGCTGGCAACTTGTCTTCGCCGAGACGCAGCGTAGACAGGAATCCCAAGACGAGGAAGCCGGCCGCAGCGAATGCTGAATAGCGCGTTCCGTCAGTGACGGCCTGCTTCGCCGCCACTGCCGCGTCTGCGGTCTCGGGGTTCGCCTCGAGACCCACAATCGCTCCACCCGCAGAGTCAACGACCTGAGAGACGACCGTTGTGACGGTGTCGCTCGGGAGCCCCTGGTCGGTGAGTGTGTTTGTGAGCTGAATCTGAACCGAGGTAAACAGAATCGTTCCGAGCACCGCGATTCCAAGTGCGGATCCCA
>WLDR01000012.1 GCA_009704705.1 Actinomycetota bacterium
ATGAGACTGCCAATATTGAGTTAGCACTCATATAGGTTGAGTGCTAATTATTCGGTTTTCGAATTCTGGTCCTAGGAGGGCTAAACACAACCATGGCAAAGATGATTGCGTTTAACGAAGAAGCACGTCGCGGTCTTGAGCGCGGGCTCAACATTCTCGCTGACACCGTTAAGGTGACGCTCGGCCCACGCGGTCGCAACGTTGTTCTCGAAAAGAAGTGGGGCGCACCCACAATCACAAACGACGGCGTTTCCATCGCTAAGGAAATCGACCTCGAAGACCCCTACGAGCGCATTGGCGCCGAACTGGTCAAAGAAGTTGCCAAGAAGACGGATGACGTCGCGGGTGACGGCACCACGACCGCAACCGTTCTCGCTCAGGCGCTCGTTCGCGAAGGACTTCGCAACGTAGCCGCCGGCGCCGACCCGATTGCGCTTCGTCGCGGCATCGAGAAGGCTGTCGAGGCCGTCTCCGCTCAGCTTCAGAAGAACGCCAAAGAGGTAGAGACCAAAGAAGAAATCGCCGCCACGGCGTCGATTTCGGCTGCAGACCCTCTGATTGGTGCGATCATCGCCGAGGCCATCGACAAGGTGGGCAAGGAAGGCGTGGTCACCGTTGAGGAGTCGAACACGTTCGGTACCGAGCTTGAGCTCACCGAAGGTATGCGATTCGACAAGGGTTACCTCTCGGCTTACTTCGTAACCGACCCTGAGCGCCAAGAAGCGGTTTTCGAGGACCCCTACATCCTCATCGCCAACTCGAAGATCTCGAGCATCAAGGACTTGATCCCGGTCATCGAGAAGGTTGCACAGACGGGCAAGCAGTTGCTCATCATTGCGGAAGACGTTGAGGGTGAAGCTCTGGCGACACTCGTTGTCAACAAGATCCGCGGAATCTTCAAGTCGGTTGCCGTCAAGGCTCCAGGTTTCGGAGACCGTCGTAAGGCCATGCTTCAGGACATCGCCATTCTCACGGGCGGTCAGGTCATCTCGGAAGAGGTCGGCCTCAAGCTCGACGCCGTGGACCTCGAACTTCTTGGTAGCGCCCGCAAGGTCGTTATCACCAAGGACGAAACGACCATTGTTGAGGGTGCCGGTGACCCCGAGCAGATTGCGGGTCGCGTTGCTCAGATTCGTGGCGAAATCAACACGACCGACAGCGACTATGACCGCGAAAAGCTTCAGGAGCGCCTCGCGAAACTCGCTGGCGGCGTCGCCGTCATCAAGGCTGGAGCCGCGACGGAGGTGGAACTCAAGGAGCGCAAGCACCGCATTGAGGACGCCGTTCGTAACGCAAAGGCTGCCGTCGAAGAGGGCATCGTCCCCGGCGGTGGAGTTGCTTTGATTCAGGCTGGCACGGTTCTCGACGGACTCAAGCTCAAGGGCGACGAGGCAACCGGTGTGAACATCGTTCGTGTTGCGATCGAAGCTCCCCTTCGTCAGATTGCGATCAATGCTGGTCACGAGCCCGGAGTTGTCGTTGACAAGGTTCGCTCGCTGCCCATCGGTCACGGCCTCAACGCCGCAACCGATGAGTACGGCGACCTGGTTGCTCAGGGCATCATTGACCCGGCCAAGGTAACCCGCTCGGCGTTGCAGAACGCGGCATCGATCGCGGCGCTGTTCCTCACGACTGAGGCAGTTGTTGCCGAGAAGCCCGAGAAGCAGGCTCCTCCAATGGGTGGACACAACGAAGGCATGGACTTCTAAGCCCCACCGCACACGAAGTGAAGTGTGGCCCCTCCCGTTCGCGGGAGGGGCCACACTCGTTTCACCTCGGCCACAGGGGGGATGGGCGGGGTGAGCTCTGGGGCAGGATCAGCCCGCAAAAAGCCGTGCTGTCGCGAGTTCCATCTCGGCATACTGGCGGGCCGCCATCGACAGTGTTTGACTGAGTTGAGTCAAGCTTTCTTCTACCCTCAGCTGCGTTTGGTGCCATGCGTCGACGGTTGACTGAAAAGCGGTGGCGGCCGGGCCTGACCACGACGCTTGCAGGTCGGCAAGCTGACTTCTCAGAAGAACCACCTCTCCTTGGATGCGCGTCACCGATGACTGCACTGTGGTCGTTGCGTGGGCAACCGCATCGCTGTCGACTCGAAACTGCGTCACGTTCGATCCTCCTTCACTCACGAATGCATCGAAAGCGACCCGTGATGTCGAGAAGGTAGGCCGTACGTGACCTCACGTCTCCACGCGCACGCGCGGAGGCAGAAAACTACCTAGTTGCCGGGGGTGTGCAGAACCGGAAGGGTCACGGTGAAGGTGGCACCGCCACCAGGCGTCTGCGTCACATTAATCGTTCCGTTGTGCGCATTCACGATGGACGCGACAATGGCGAGCCCGAGCCCCGAGCCCCCCGTCTCTCGGGTACGCGACGAATCGGCGCGCCAGAATCGCTCAAAAATCTTGTCTCGAATCTGGGCGGGAATTCCCTCACCGTGGTCGACCACGGAGATGGTGGCGGAGTCTTTGTCGACGCCGATTGCAATCTCGAGGGGCGACTTCTCTGGGGTGAATCGAAGGGCATTGCCCATCAGGTTCGTAATCACTTGGCGCACCTTGTCGTCGTTGGCCTGAATGACGAGAGGTGACGAAAGGGGTGCGCCGTCGTTGCGCACGACAGACACGGTGCGTTCCGGGTCGAAGGCGCGCGCATCCATAGCGGCATCATGAGCGACGAGCGTGAGGTCTACCTCGCCAACTTCGAGCGGTCGAGATTCGTCCAGGCGAGCGAGAGCGAGTAAGTCCTCGACGAGCGCACCCATGCGAATCGCTTCTTTTTCGATGCGGTCCATGGCCTGCTCAATGTCACGCTTCTTGGGAAGTGCTCCCATGCGGTAGAGCTCCGCGTAGCCACGCACCGAAACAAGGGGAGTGCGCAGCTCGTGAGAGGCATCACCAACGAAACGTTGCATCTGCGACAGTGCGCGGTTGCGTTCAGCGAACGCGCGGTCGATTCGACCGAGCATGATGTTCAGTGCTCTATTGAGTCGTCCAACTTCTGTGTTGGGGGTGGCCCCCGGGAGACGCTGACTGAAGTCACCGTCGGCGATAGCGGCGGCGGTGAGTTCAACCTCTCGAAGGGGAGCAAATGTCGTCGTCACCAGGAATCTCGTGAGCAACGCGCCGACGATGACGACTCCAATGCCGAAGCCGAGAAAGATCGACAGATAGGTGGTCAACAGTCGATCAAGGCTCGACGTCGGCGCGGCAACAACGAGTGATCCGCGCTCGCCCGACAGGTCTTGAAAAACAACTGCGGTTGCGACGGCATGGAACGTGGTGCGAGTGTCGATACTATCGACGACGAAGATTCGACCGCCCAATTGTTGCGTGTCATCGGCCGACCACGTCGATGCGATTGCCGGCTGAAGTCCGAGCCCTTTGTCGGCCCAGTTGCGAACGAGCAGCGTTCCGTCGTCGGCGTAGAGAGCATAGAAATAGTCGCTCGGCGTAGATGAGTTTGTGCCCGGCTCGCTCGAATCGTCCAGCATGCGGGAAAGCTCGACCGCCACGGCGTTAACCTGACTGTCGAGCTGCCCAATCAGGGCCGGCCGGAGCATGGCCATCGTGCCGATTCCCGACACGAGGAGTCCCACGGTCAGCAGCAGAACGGTGACCGCGGTGACCTTCGTGCGCAACGAAATCGCGTCGAGGCGATCTTGTAGCGCAAGTGACATATGACTACTTTGCCACCCGAAGCATGTAACCGAAGCCGCGCTTTGTCTGAATCAGCGGCTCGGCCGAGAACTGGTCAAGCTTGCGCCGCAGGTATGACACGTACGATTCCACGATTCCTGCGTCACCGTTGAAGTCGTACTCCCACACGTGATCGAGAATCTGAGCCTTCGAGAGCACGCGGTTGGGGTTCTGCATGAGGTAGCGCAGAAGCTTGAATTCCGTCGGGCTGAGCTCAATCGCAGCATCACCGATACGCACCTCGTGCGTGTCCTGATCCATCACGATCTCGCCAGCCTTGATGACGGATTCCTCTTCGGCCACCGCGGTGCGGCGCAGAATCGCCTTGATGCGCGCGACGATTTCGTCGAGGCTGAACGGTTTTGTCACATAGTCGTCGCCACCGACCGTGAGGCCGGTGATCTTGTCCTGCGTGTCGTCCTTGGCGGTGAGGAACAGGATGGGAGAGGTGTAGCCAGCCTCGCGAAGGCGCTTCGTCACCGAGAAGCCATTCATGTCGGGGAGCATGACGTCGAGGATGATCAGATCCGGCTCGTTCGCAAGAACGGCCGAGATGGCAGACGCGCCGTTGGCGACAGCCTGCACGCGGAACCCGGCGAACCGAAGACTCGTCGTGAGCAAGTCACGAATGTTGGGTTCGTCGTCAACAATGAGGATTTTTGGACCTTCCATAACCCCGACGATACTGCGCGTTTCCTGAATGCTAACTGTGAGCAAGCAAAAACTACCTGACGCTTTGATTAGAGAGTGTGGGCATCCACAATCTCATAGGCGTAGCCCTGTTCAGTGAGAAATCTCTGGCGGTTGGCTGCGTAATCCTGGTCGATTGTGTCTCGTGCCACGAGTGTGTAAAAAGTTGCGGTGCGACCCGACTTCTTCGGACGCAATATTCGCCCCAGGCGCTGTGCCTCTTCTTGTCGCGAACCGAAGGCGCCTGATACTTGAATCGCCACGCTCGCCTCGGGAAGGTCGACCGAGAAGTTGGCGACCTTGCTCACCACAAGCACGCGAATCTCGCCCGCACGGAATGCTCCGAACAGGCGTTCGCGTTCATCCACCGGCGTCGCCCCCGTAATCTCGGGCACGTCCAACGCAGCGCCGAGCTCGGCGAGCTGATCGAGGTACTGCCCAATAACAAGAATCTGATCGTCGGGATGGTCGGCGATCAGGCGCTTCACGACGCTCATCTTTTGCGGGCTCGACGCGGCCATGCGGTAGCGGTCAGCGTCACTCGCCGCGGCGTAGCGGAGTCGCTCATCCTGCGGCAAATCAATACGAATCTCTTTGCAGACTGCGGGGGAGATGAACCCTTCTGCTTCGATCTCTTTCCACGGCGCATCGAAGCGCTTCGGACCGATGAGGGAAAACACGTCTGACTCGCGTCCGTCTTCGCGCACGAGCGTCGCGGTGAGTCCGAGTCTGCGTCGAGCCTGGAGTTCCGCAGTGAGCTTGAAGACCGGTGCCGGAAGCAAATGCACCTCGTCGTAGATCACCAGCCCCCAGTCCTTTGCGTCGAGCAATGACAGGTGAGCGAATTCACCGCCGCGCTTGGCCGTCAGGATTTGGTAGGTGGCAATGGTCACCGGCTTGATTTCTTTTGTCTGACCGGAGTACTCGCCGACGTCTTCCGCAGTCAGCGACGTGCGGGCAAGCAGTTCGTCACGCCACTGGCGAGCGGAAACCGTGTTCGTGACCAAGATGAGCGTGTCGGTATTGGTGCGAGCCATCGTGGCCGCGCCCACGAGCGTCTTGCCGGCACCACACGGCAAAACGACCACACCAGATCCGCCGGCGAGAAAATTGTCGACGGCCTTCTCTTGGTAGTGCCGCAGACTCCATCCGTCGGTCTTGAGGTCGATATCGAACGGTGCGCCGTCGCGAAACCCGGCTTTGTCTTCGGCGGGCCACCCCAGCTTGAGGAGTTCTTGCTTGAGTTGTCCGCGTGCCCACGGCACCACGTCATACTTGCCATCCGGGCGTGCCGAGACGAGCTCGCTGGTCTTCTTCGATTTGGCCACCTCGGCGAGAACCGCCGGATCGGTTCCGGTGAGCAGCAGGTTGCCCTCCGCATCCCGCTCAATCGTCAACCGACCGTAACGGTTCATCGTTTCGGTGATGTCAATCGAGACGGTGGCGGGAACCGCAAACTTGGAATAGCGCTCCAGCGTCGCGAGGATTTCGTCGGCGGTGTGGCCCGCCGCGCGCGCATTCCACAGACCGAGACGCGTGATTCGATACGTGTGAATGTGTTCGGGAGCGCGTTCGAGTTCGGCGAAAACGGCAAGTTCGTGGCGAGCATCTGATGCGGACTTGTGCGCCACCTCGAGCAGCACTGTCCGGTCACTCTGAACAATCAGTGGCCCCTCGGTCATACTTTTCCTACGCTCTCTGGAGTTGCTAGTCCCGAAATACTCGCCATGGGCAGTGTGCGCTCGACCTCGGTGACCATGTCTTTGGCACGCAGTCGGCCATTTGCCAGAGACAGCGGGATGACCGTCAATGACTTTTGGGTGCCATCGGGCATATCGAAGGTGAGTAGCAGTGTCGACTTCTCGCGAATGGCGAGCGAAATCTGCCGTTCGCGCCACGCAGTGGCATCGTCGAGGTGACTGAAGCTGCCGGTTTCGGTTGACGTCGAGGCAATGAGTCGGTCGACGAGGGCGTGCAAGACGGGCACCACTGGAGTCTTGGTCGAAATCGGCAAGGGGAGGATTCGTGGCGAAGCGTCGAGTTGCCCCTCGTCGTCTTCGAGCACGGCTGGGTGCTTTTCAGCAACGAGTAGTTCACGTGTTGTGACGGGCTCGTGGCGGGTTGTTGCAGTGGAGTCTGATACTCGGTCCCAGTTCAGTGTCGATAGGGCGGAGTCTGCGAGCAGTAGTTCGAGGAGAGCCGCATCTCGACAGGTGACGAGTGCGCCGTTACCCCACGGGCGCACACGGATGGCGTCAAATCGCGCGCCGGTATCTTCGATCAGATACACGACCGGTTGCGGAAGCGGTGTTGCCGACAGGGCCTGAAGTTCCTGAACAATCTGCGCTGCGGTCATGCCGTTGGTCATGGCGGCCGAGAGGCGCGACACACTCAGTCGAAAAGTGGATGCTAAACCGGAGTGCTCGACGTCGCAGATGCGCCGCAGTAGTTGCTCGGTCTCCACGCGGAGCATGCCGGGTGCCACGATGGTCAGGTCATTCTGCACATAGACAACATTCACCGGCTCAGGAAGTGCTGCTGTCGCACGAGTGAGAACGTTCTCTCGCGACGTTGCGGTATCTGGTTCGAGCACGGCACGCGCCGTCTCGTGTCGGGTGCCACGCGAGACGAGCCCGAGAAGCTCGGCGTCGCTCGTGGCACGCGTGACCAAGTCGACAATCCACTGCGATTCGAGCGGAAACAACCAGCGCGTGTAGTCAACGAGTTCATCCGCCCACAACGACCTACCTCTGAGAATCTGCACGACGCGGGAGTCAAGCGCGTTGCGCCAACCGAAGGCGAGGTCTACCCAGCGTTGAGCAGGGCTGCCCGCGCGCCACTCGTCGAACGCGGGGGCGGTCATCCACCAGCCGTCGACGAGGATGATCAAGCCCGAGTTCTCAGCCAAGTCGATGGCACGCGCAATCGGCATGCCGATGTGTTCCACTGTGCCGCTCAGCCGAGCGTTGTCTGTGGCCGCGAGCAGGCCCGTGGACATGCGACGAGCAGGGCGAGCGAGGATTGCGTGCACGAGATCATCAAGGGCGGTGGTGAGCGCGAGCCCTCGCTCGATACCGGCGGCTTCCTGTTTGGCACTTTCGTCTCCAGCGCCAGCAACCAAAGACTCCGACTCTGCGGGCGGAACGTCGTCAGCGGTCATGTTCAGTTGCGCACACAGTGCGCGAGCGACCTCCGTGACTTCGTCCATCGCAACAATCGCCGTCTCGGGTGACCCGGTCACGAGTCCAAGTCGAAGCAAGAGCTCGTCATTCGGCCGAACGTCAGCTTGCGCGAGGCGAGCAAGGGTCGTGCGAGGAACAAAAGCAAGGGCACTGGCGATGCTCGACTCGGCGAGCAGTGCATCGGCGAGGTCGAAGAAGTCACGCACGTTTGGTGCGCTGAATGTTCGTGACCCGAGCAGTGCGATGAGCTCGGGGCGGGTACGGGACTTTATGTCGCGCGCAAGGTGCAGGGCTGAGGATGACAAGGGAGACCTAGACGCGGCCACTGGACTGGCGGCGACGGCGAACGAAATTGATGGTGAGCAAGCCAACAAACATCAGAAACCCCAGTGGCAAGCCAATCAAGGGCAGGGTGACGACGATGTTCCACACGGCGCCCGAACCGGGAAGTCGAAGAACTCCCGTGACGACAACAATGGCAATGAAGCAGAGCACAGAGAGCCCGATGCATGCTGCGGTGATTGCAACGAGCGCTCGCTCGGCTCGGGATGGTTCATACGCGTCTTCAGCCATCCCTCCAGAATACGCTCCCCGGAGACCGCGTCTTCCCACGCCGGTAGACTCAACGCAACATCGTTTAACCCGAGGAGAATCATGCCAACCGGCAAAGTCAAGTTCTATGACGACGAGAAGGGCTTCGGCTTCATTTCTTCGGATGACGGAGACGAAGTCTTCCTCCACGCGAGCGCACTGCCCGACGGCGTTAGCGTTCGGCCCGGGAGTCGCCTCGAGTTCGGTATCGCCGATGGCAAGCGCGGCCCGCAAGCGCTCTCGGTTCGTGTTCTCGAAACGCCAACCCCATTGTCGAAGATGAATCGCAAAGGCGCTGACGACATGGCGGTAATCATCGAAGACCTCGTGAAACTTCTCGACGGAATCGGGAACGGACTTCGCAAGGGCCGTTATCCCGAGGGTCCGCAGGGGGCAAAGATTGCCGCCCTGCTCCGGCGTGTAGCCGAAGACTTCGATAGCTAGGAACCCTGTGTCTCTTGATCTTGCCGGTGAACAAACGCTCGCGTTGAGCGCGCTTCACGAAGTGACGAAGCCCGACACGGTCGGCGCCT
This sequence comes from Actinomycetota bacterium, assembly GCA_009704705.1. GTDB lineage: Bacteria > Actinomycetota > Actinomycetes > Actinomycetales > Microbacteriaceae > RFQD01. The sequence continues at coordinate 8,695 of WLDR01000012.1, forward strand.
TTCGTGACCGCGTCGCATCAGACGATGGAACGGTGACGCTCACCTTTCACAGCACCATGGCGGGTTATCCCGGATGGTTGTGGCACGTCGCACTTGCCGAAGTCGAGGGGGATGCCCCGACTGTGCTTGAACTCGAACTCTTGCCTCACGACGGTTCGTTGATTGCTCCCGACTGGGTGCCATGGTCACAACGGCTTGCCGAGTACAAAGAGGCTCAGCGCCTCGCCCGCGAAGCCGGAGAGATCACCGAAGAAGACGAGCCGGTCATCGTTCCCGACTCGGAGGATTTTGACGGCGACCTCGGCCTTGTGGGCCTCGATGAGGACGACGAGTCAGATGACGATGACGATGACTCGGACGATGACTCGGACGATGACGATGATTTGGACGACGAAGAAGACGACGACGAGGATGACGACGACGACGACGATGACTCGGACGACGAGTCAGATGACGAAGACGACTCGGAAGAAGATTCCGACGATGAGGATGAGCGCTAGAGGCTCCCGACCACAAAGTCGATGCACGCGGTCAGCGCGCGCACGTCATCCGGATCGATCGCCGTAAACGTCGCGACGCGAAGCTGATTGCGTCCGAGCTTTCGGTACGGGTCAGTGTCAACCACGCCGTTGGCTCGCAATACCTTCGAGACTGCGGCGGCGTCGATTGAATCGTCGAAGTCAATCGTGACGACGACTTGAGAGCGGTGGTCGGGGTTCGTCACGAATGGCGTTGCGAAATCGCGAGATGCCGCCCAGTCGTAGAGAACCCCCGATGACTCCCGCGTGCGCGCGTCTGCCCAAGCGAGGCCGCCGCGCTCGTTCATCCACTTCACCTGGTTTTCCATCAGAAGCAGGGTGCCGATTGCGGGTGTATTCAGTGTTTGCTCGAGTCGGCTGTTGTCGACGGCGTTCTTCAAACTCAAGAACTCTGGAACCCAACGCCCGCTGGCCGCAATGTGCTCAACGCGTTCGATTGCGGCGGGGGAGAACAGCGCGAACCAGAGTCCGCCATCTGCCGCAAAGTTCTTCTGCGGAGCAAAGTAGTAAACATCTGTTTCGGTCACATCGAAATCAATGCCGCCGGCGGCGCTCGTCGCATCGACAACCGTGAGTGCGCCCGCGTCACCCGTCACCCGGGTGACCGGGGCCATGACGCCTGTCGAGGTTTCGTTGTGTGGCCACGCATAAAGATCGATACCGGCCGTTGCGACGGGTTCACTGCGCGATCCGCCCGGAGCAGTCAGCACCATTGGCGCGTCGAGAAATGGAGTTGTTGCGGCCGTTGCGAACTTTTGGCCGAACTCGCCAAACACGAGGTTCTGGCTTTGCTTTTCGATGAGCGAGAAGGCGGCTGCGTCCCAGAACGCCGTGGAGCCACCGTTGCCGAGCAAAACTTCGTATCCGTCGGGGATTCGGAACAAGTCACCAAGTCCACTGCGCACGCGACCAACCAAGTCTTTGACCGGCGCCTGGCGGTGGGATGTGCCGAGAAGTTCGGCACCAGCACCGGCGAGGTAGGCGACTTGCTCATCCCGAACCTTTGAAGGGCCGCATCCGAAGCGCCCGTCTTGAGGAAGCAATTTCTGAGGAATGGTGATGTCGGCCATAGCACCGAATTCTACTTGTGCTCTTAATCGCTGCGTTGCGGGCAGGTAATCTGAGGAGCGGGGCTCATGCCTCGGCGCAGTCTGCGTCACTCCCGACTCCCGAATCGAATTGCGGACCTCATGACAGATCTGATCGACACGACAGAAATGTACTTGCGCACCATTTTGGAGTTGGAAGAAGAAAACGTCGTCCCTATGCGCGCGCGTATTTCTGAGCGACTCGACCACACCGGTCCGACGGTGTCGCAAACGGTTGCGCGAATGGAACGCGATGGACTCGTGATTGTTGCCGATGATCGTCGGTTGGAGCTGACAGACCTGGGCCGCCACAAGGCAACGGTGGTGATGCGTAAGCATCGGTTGGCCGAACGCCTGCTGCGCGACATCATCGGCCTGGAGTGGGAGTTCGTTCACGAAGAGGCGTGCCGATGGGAGCACGTAATGAGTGATCACGTTGAGCGCAAGATTCTCGCTTTGCTCGAGAATCCGACCGAGTCACCCTATGGAAATCCAATTCCGGGTCTCGGCGAATTCGGGCTGAAGGACGCACATGCTTTTGCGGATGGTCTCGTCACGGCAGACACCGTGGCATCCGGCGGCGTCTTGCGAGGCACCCTCATGCGCATCGCCGAGCCGGTTCAACACGTTCCAGATATGCTCCGCATGCTTCTCGACGCCGGGGTGATTCCCGGCGCCCGCCTTGCAGTTGAGCGAACCGACACCTACCTGAGAGTCACGTGCGAAACCACCGGCGGGTCGTGCGAGCTTGCACTAGATATGGGGTCATATTTGTTTCTCAACCCCGACATATCGTGATTTGAGAGCGATTTTCGACATTACGACACGCGGGCTCCGATGTGACCACAGGGTAAACCCCCGGTAACATTGAGCATGGTTCGTGGCTAACAAATGGCCATGAACCTGATCGCAGAGGCGTTCCAACACCCGCCCCTCTGTGTGAGAAATCGAAGCTCATGTGCATCGTGGCGGGGTAGGCAACCTAGCCTGTTGGAGCGCCGGAGAGAAATCTTTTGGCAGATTTAGGTATGAACCACGGTCCGCACGATTACACGTTGTCTCGAGCCGGACGAAAGCTTTACTCGACGCGCAAAGAACGCTCGCGCATCCGCAAGAGCACAGCTCGTCGCATTTCTCGCAACGCTGCCCAGATCGCCGAAGCGACGGTGACGTCGATTACGGGAGTTGTGTCGCAGACGGCGACGACTGCTCGTCACGCAGTTCCTAGGAGGAGTGTTCCACGTTCGCAGCGTCACCGCTTGGCGAATGTTGGCGTGAGCGCCGTCGCGTTTGCACTTGTCGGTACCTTCTCGCTACCCGCATACGCACTGACACCGGGAACGCTGGAGTCGGAGTATGGCCAGGCACTGGCCGCACAATCGGTGTACGCCCACCAGTCACAGAACGACGCGACGCGTCCGTCCACCATGTCCATCGGTGACGCACCCGCAGACGAAATCGAACGCCCGAGCTATGACGGACCGAGCGTTCGCGACTATCTGGAGAACCCGCCGTACCCGAACTTCAGCTTGGCGCAGGTATTCGAGGTGGCCAAGCAGTACATCGGCACGCCGTACCTCGCGTATGGCGCGTCGCCTGCCGGCTTCGATTGCTCGGGCTTCACGCAATTCGTATACGCACAATTCGGTGTTCCGCTCATTCACCTCGCCTCGGCACAGATGTACGCCGGCACGGTTATTTCTGAGGCGGATGCGCAGCCCGGTGATCTCGTTTGGATGCCCGGACACATCGGCTTCTGGGCCGGCCCGGGCATGATGCTCGACTCGCCGACCGAAGGCAAGAGCATCGCTATTCGCCCGATTTGGTCTGACTACTACGTGGTTTTCCGCGTCGGCATCTAACGCGTAACTCGCGGTTCAAGTCCGCGACACCAATTCGTCACTGACTCCCGGCGCGCCGTTGCCGGGAGTCGGTGGTTTTGGGGGTTACCGTGTGCTCAAGAACTTCTGCCGTTCCTGCACGCCACGCAGGAAAGCTCTGAGGAGGCGTGATGCAAACTTTGGTTCTCAACGCGGGCTACGAACCTCTCGCGGTTGTCTCATTTCGCCGCGCACTCATGCTTGTGCTCAATAACAAGGCGTCGGTCATCAAGATAGACCCGGAGAATCCGATACAAACGGTCACCGCAACGTTCGATCGCCCCAGTGTCATCGTCTTGCGTCGCTACGTACGAGTCCCGTATGTGCGGCGCATTCCTGTTTCACGGCGTGGCATTCTGCGCCGCGACGCGTACCGTTGCGCTTACTGCGCGGCGGGGGCGGCGACAATTGACCACGTCGTCCCACGCTCGCGCGGTGGCCAAGACACCTGGGAGAACTTGGTCGCGTGTTGTTTTCGATGCAACAACGTCAAGGGCGATCGGCTGCTGCGCGACCTCGGCTGGAAGCTTCGCGCCGCGCCACGCATGCCGAGCGGACCCGCATGGTTCGCCATGGGAATCGAGCACAAGCAAGAAGCCTGGATGGACTTCTTGGCGGTGGCTGCTTAGTCTGAACGGCCACTTCGGCTCGACCATCGGCCGTGTGCAAAATCCACAACGATAGGTACGCCGAAACACGCGGTGAGGTTTTCAGATGTCAGTACGTCGACCGCAAAGCCACGAGTGATGATCCTGCCCTTGCTCATGAGCGCCGCGTGCGTGGTTGAGGTCGGCAGCTCCTCGAGGTGATGCGTGATCATCACGGTGGTGAGATCAGGATTCTCTGTGCTGAGCTCGGCGATCGTGTCGAGAACCTGTTCTCGAGCCGCCAGGTCGAGCCCCGCGGCCGGCTCGTCGAGAAGCAACATCTGAGGTTTCAGTAGTGTCGCCCGCGCGAGCAAAGTTCGACCCAGCTCACCCTGCGAGAGGGCGCGCCACGAGGTGTCGGCGACGTGGCTGAGCCCTAACCGTGCGAGGTGGTGATTCGCTTCGTCCGTCTGCATCGGCGTCGGTTCCCACCGCATCGGTGTTTCGACCGTTCGCGTGAACGCGGTGAGCACGATGTCACGCGCGGTCATCGGCCACTCCATCGAGTGGTGCGTCGTCACGTATCCCAGTCGTTCGCGAATGTCACTCAATGGGGTCCTACCGACGCGCATGCCGAAAATGGTTGCGGTGCCTCGAACCGGCAGAGTCGACGTGGCGCACACGGCGAGCAGCGTCGATTTGCCGGCACCATTCGGTCCGATGACGGCCCACTGCTCGCCGGCCTTGACCTCAAAAGTCACGTCATCGAGCGTGGGCTTGCCGGAGCGAAGAATGCTGACGTGGTCGAGTTCGATTGCCACGCTATTCATACCCACAATTATGGCACTGACTTTTTATGTATCCATTGGACCGAGAAGTCCTGAAATCTGTCGCTTTTTGGGCGGAATTGCCTTGTGAATGGATACATTCGGCAATAGAGTCATAACCAATCACGTGACGCACACTCAAGAAGTAGGGCAATGGCACTCATCAGACTTGCGGAGATTGACGAACTCGAGGGCGCTGCCCGCGAGGTCGCCGAGTCGGGACAGGCGCAGTACGGCAAAGTACTTGAGACCTGGAAAGCGATCATGAACAAGCCCGAGATGTTCGCCACCTACCTGCCGTTCCTGCGCACCGTTGCCGGTCCGGGTGTGATGGATGCGCAGCTCAAAGACGCGTGCGCCCTCTACGTGGGCTTCCTCAACCACTGCACCTACACGGTGAGCCACCGAGCAACGTCGGCGGCGGCCAAGGGCGTGACCGATGACGAGATGCGAGCTATTGTGGGCGGCCGATGGGATGCTATGCCCGCGAACTGGCGCGCGGCTCTCGAACTCACGCGCGAGCTGACCCTCAATCCGCAGACGGTGACGCACGAGGAGCTGCCGAAAGCCGCAACGCCCGCAACATTGGCCGCGGTGAAGGAACACTTCACCGATGTTGAGATTCTCGAACTTGCGATGACGATTGCCATGTGGAACGCGTTGGCGCGTTTTCACCGCGTAATGGATTTTGACCTCGATATGCCCGAAGCACCAGAAGGAGTGAAGCCAGAATGAGCACCGCAACACGTGGAACCATGTCGGTCGACTGGGAACAGAGAGTCGACTTTGAACGCCTTCGCGAGGCACGCCTCGCCAGTCTTCGCCAGAAGCTAGAGGAATCCGACCTCGGTGCCCTCCTTGCGTTCGACTTCGGCAACATCCGTTACATGACCGGAACCCACATCGGCACGTGGGCCATGGACAAGCTGATTCGCTTCGCGCTCATCACGCGCCACAGCGACCCCATCATCTGGGACTTCGGCTCGGCTGCCAAGCACCACACGCTGCTCAACCCCTGGCTTAACCAGACGCACATGGAGAATGACGCAGACCCGCACGCGCCGCACCACGGCGCAACGCGACCTCGCGCCGAGCACGGCTCGCGCGCCGGAATCTCGACACTGCGTGGCGCATTCCCTCCGGGCGCAGAGATTGCCGAAGGAGTCGCCGCAAAGATCAAGCGCGAGCTCGACAAGTTTGGGGTGGCGAACGAGCCACTCGGTGTCGACGTGCTCGAGTTGCCCATCCTCTTCGCACTGCAAAAAGAGGGCATCTCGGTCGTGGACGGTCAGCAGGTGTTCCTCGAGGCTCGCCGGGTCAAGACGCCCGACGAAATCACGCTGCTCACCACCGCGGCATCGATGGTGGATGCAGCGTATGAGAACCTCTACGAGTTTCTCAAGCCCGGCGTGAAAGAGAACGAAGCGGTCGGGCTTGTGGCCAAGACGCTGTACGACCTCGGTTCTGAGTATGTCGAGGGTGTCAACGCCATCTCGGGTGAGCGTTGCTCGCCCCACCCGCACGTGTTCTCTGACCGACTGATTCGCCCGGGTGACCCGGCGTTCTTCGACATTCTGCACAGCTTCAACGGCTACCGCACGTGCTACTACCGCACATTCGCTGTTGGCTCGGCGAGCCCGGCTCAGGTGGACGCATACAAGCGGGCGCGTGAGTACATGGACCTCGCGATCGCTCTGGTGAAGCCGGGGGCAACCACGGCTGACATCTGTGCCGTGTGGCCAGCCGCTGAAGAGTTTGGATTCCCCGACGAAGAAGCAGCTTTCGCCCTTCAGTACGGCCACGGCGTTGGACTCTCAATTTGGGAGAAGCCGATCTTCTCGCGCCTCGTCTCATTCGAGAACCCCGAGACGCTGGTCGAAGGAATGGTGTTCGCGCTCGAAACGTACTGGCCATCGGCTGACGGAATCGGCGCCGCTCGCATCGAAGAGGAAGTCGTTGTGACCGCCACCGGGTGCGAGGTCATCACCAAGTTCCCCGCCGAGACGCTCATGGTCGCCGGCGGCCAGCGTTACTACTCGGTGGATGGACCGCTCAACAACATCCGCAGTTCTCAGTCGCACCTCAACACACCTGAAGGTCGCGGAGAGACGCTTAAGAAGAAGTAGTCACTGGGATAGAGATGAACGAACGGCCCCTCTTTCGAGGGGCCGTTCGTCGTTGCACGTCGTTAGCCGCGCGCGAGAATCTCGTTGTATCCGCGGATCATGAGTTCAGCATTCTTTGGGTCGGGAGCAATCTCACCGTTCTCCACGCGCTGTGCAATGTCGAGAATCATCGCGTTGACCGGAGTTTTCACACCGGCAGCAGTCTGCTTGCTGACGATGTAGCCGCTGAATGCATCGAGCTCACCCCGGCGCCCTTTATCCCAATCTTGCAGAACGGCGACACGCGTATCTGGGCGTGAGAATGATTCGAGGATTGTCTCGAGTAAGTCGACCGCATACTGATCGCTGTTCGGAACATCCGCCGCTGTCTTGCCCAGCACGGGAATCATGTTGATTCCGAGGCCGATAGCCACGTGGTAAGCCTCGCGTGCAGCGGCGTCCATGACTGGGCGCATGCCCTCAATGCCTGCGGCGGTGAGCAAAGGTACATTCAGGATGGCCGACGGCAGCATCTCGGGGATGTTCGCGATGAGCTTCATCCACTTGGCGTCCCGAATGTTATCGGGAATCTCCACGTGACCGGCGTGTGCGAGGGCATCCGCTGCAGCTTGAACCGCCGGGGTGATGGTGCCGTCAAGCGAGCCGACGGCGAGCCACGTTTCGTCCGGCCCGAACTGTCGCGTGACAACCCCGGGCTCGAACATGTTTGCCGCGATGCCGAGCACGGCCCCGACCGAGCGGTGTGGTCCGACGATGTCGGCAACAGCATCAATTGTCATGCCGTTTTGCAATCCCACAACAATTGACGTGTCGTGAAGAAGTGGCTTGATGAGTTCTGTCACCCAGCGGGTGTCGTAGGTCTTGACCGACGTGAAGACAATGTCGAACGGCGCACGAAGTTCGGCCACCTGGCAGAAGTGGTACGCCGTGACGGGTGTGTTCTGCGTCTCGTGTGGGAGGTGCACCGTGAGGCCGTTTGCTCGCATTGCTTCGACGTGATCGGGCCACTGTTCGATAAACGTGACGTCGAGACCGGCACGAATCATGTCAGCGCCAATGGGCGCGCCGTTTGCGCCCGTTCCCAGAATTGCGATGCGTGGAGAAGTCATTGTTGTCCTTCACTTCAAGACCGGTGTTGCCCGCAGGAAAAGGGCGAGCGTTCGTTCACACTGTACAGAATGAATGCTCTCAGAGACTAGTCAAATAAAGGGATTGACGCTCATCACCGCATACTTGTTAACTAGCAACGAACACTTGACTGTCTGTCACCCTCAATCGAAAGCTGTCACCATGCCTGCCCTGACTGATCTGAACATCGCCGTCGTCGGCACAGGTGCCAACGGTGCCGGAATCGGTGCCGATCTCGTGAACGCGGGGTTGCGTGTGACGTGGATTGAACAGTGGCCCGACAACGTTGCGGCAATTCGTGAGAACGGCGTCCGCATCGAGTTCGGTCAACTCGATGCGGGCGGACGCGTGGAGACAGCGCATCCGCGCGTCATCAATCTGTGTGAGGTCGCCACACTGCGCGAGAAATTCGACGCTGTGCTTCTTCTCGTCAAGGCATACGATACTCGCTGGGCGTGCGAACTCATCAAGCCATACGTTGCCGAAGATGGGTTTGTCATCGGTGTTCAGAACGGCATGTCTGTCGACGACATTGTGGCGGTGATGGGGGAGGAGCGTTCGCTCGGGGCGGTCATCGAGATAACTGCCGCCATGTACACGCCGGGTGTGGTCGAGCGTCACTCCGATCGCGAACGATCGTGGTTTGCGGTTGGTGCGCCGTCATCGGCTGGAGTTCGACACGTTGCTACTGCGGCGGCAATTTTGCGCACGGTCGGTGTCGTCGAAGAGACGACCGACATTCGGTCCGCCAAGTGGATGAAACTTGCGCTCAACGCGGCCGAGCTCGTGCCGTCAGCAATCATGGACCTGTCTATTGCCGACGCGGCAAAGACCGAGGGCTTGTATGACGTGATGTTGGCTGCGGGAAACGAAGCTATCGAAGCGGCTCTGGCCGACGGTTGTCAGGTGCGCCCCATATTCGGAATGGAAGGCGACGTCGCTTCCAACCCCGAAACGTTCGTCGAGACGGTGTTGGCAGAGCTCATTGCGAATTACATCTTGAGCTATTCGAGATCGACGATTCTTCAGGACTGGATGAAGCACCGGCACAGCGAGGTAAATGAATTGAACGGGTTTGTTGTTCAGGTTCTTCGTTCGGCAGGAAAGCCGGCACCGGCGAACCAGGCCGTGGTTGAGTTCGCGGCCGAGATTGAATTGGGCACGCGCGAGCGGGGCATCCACAACCTCGAAGCGCTCGCTGCGCGCGTGCGCGAACTCGGCGGGCTGGTCGGCTAGTCAGGCGGGCCAACAAATCACTCGGGTCGACTATTCGAACCGGTGCGCGAAAACTTCGGGGTGCCGATCGAGCTCGATGCGCGTGCGCCGGATGTGCCCGCGCAGGATGCTCTCGGCCTCTTCGCTATCGCCACGCTTGATGGCCTCGAGTAACAGCTCGTGCTCGAGGTGGGTGACCTCGATGCCGCCCTCACTGCGAACGAGTTGCATGAACACGCGACGGTACGGCTGCGTCGTATTCCACAAGCGCTCGATGAGATCGGTCAACGTGGTCGTTTGCACGCGGGAGTAGGTAATCCAGTGAAATTCGCGGTCGAGACGCATGAA
>WLDR01000120.1 GCA_009704705.1 Actinomycetota bacterium
ATTAGATGAAGACGTGAATGTGGATGCGGCACTCGACGAATTCGTTCGTCACCTGCGCTCCGAGCGCGGGCTGTCGCCACACACGATTTCCGCATACGAATCTGACTTGCGGTCGCTTCTCTCCTTCTTGTCCACCCGCGAGCAGAAGGCTGACGGTGGGGCCGCCGTCGACGCAATCACCCTCGACGCACTTCGCGACTGGCTCTGGGCCGAGTCACAAGCGGGACTCACGAACAAAAGCCTCGCGCGCCGGACTTCTAGCGTGCGCGGATTCACGTCGTGGCTCGCACGCACCAACAAGATCACACAGGATGCCGGTTCCCGTCTCAAGACACCGAAACCCGGTTCAAGCCTGCCGCGAGTGCTCACACACAACGCCGTTACCGAGATTCTGGACGGGTTGAGCGCGGAGGCCGTCGGGGGAGAACCCCTCGCCATTCGCGACCTCGCCATCATCGAGCTTCTCTATGCATCGGGCATTCGCGTCAGCGAACTCGTCGGACTCGACGTCGACGATCTCAACCTCACCGACAACACCGTTCGCGTCACCGGCAAGGGGTCGAAAGAGCGCGTCGTTCCGTTCGGGATTCCCGCCGCACGCGCGTTACATCGCTACGTGACCGAAGCTCGGCCAACGATTCGGGCCGAGGCAGAAGCTCCGGTACTGGCCAACGCCGAACGCGAAACAATTAGCGGTGCCGCCGCAGTATTCATCGGGCGCCGCGGGTCGCGCATCAACGTGCGCACGGTGTATCAGCTCGTCGCGAAACTTCTCGCCGACATCCCGGGCGCAGGACCAATCGGCCCGCACACTCTGCGCCACACCGCGGCCACGCACGTGCTTGACGGTGGAGCGGACCTGCGCATCGTGCAAGAAATGCTCGGGCACTCCAGCCTGGCCACGACGCAGGTCTACACGCACGTGTCGAAAGAACGTCTCAAGGAGTCGTATCAGCGTGCGCATCCGCGCGCCTGAGACTTAACTGCTTGGGCAGGGGCGGAAGCAGCCCGTTCGCATGCGACCTAGGTTGCCAACCAGAATGATGTCGTAGAGAATGTTGTTCTAGGACTAGATACCTCGTCCGCTCGCTTCATTACCCAAAGGGCCTCCCAAATGCTGAAGAAAACTCTGTCCGCTGCGCTGTCGATTGCGCTCGCTCTCGGAATGGTCGCCGCCGGCGCGTCATCGGCGAGTGCCGCCGTTTCGCGTACGAAGGGCCAGCTCAACGAGGATTTTGGTAGCTCGTATCAGCGTGGTGTTGCCTACAACAACACCGGTTTGAACTCGACGGCGGATTGCGGCGGAGTCGCCTCGTGGGAGGCGTCCGCGTCGACTGGGAACACGGTATATCTGGCGGGGCTGGAAAGGCCGGACGATTGCGACAGCATGGACAATCTGGTTGTCGTTCAGAAATGGGTTTCAGGTGTGCTCGACACCTCGTTCGGCACGTCGGGCACGGCACGCTTCGACCTGGCTTCGTCGACGGTGAACTGGTGGCGGGTCAATGGCCTGACAATCGCCAACAACGGAGACCTGGTGATCCTTGGAGGCGCTTACGAGGGTGGGCGCTACAACGGCGTCGGTTACGCCACCGCATTGCGAATTACCGGGTCTGGTTCTCCGTCCATCAACGTCGGTTGGGGTAACTCGCTCGGCAACGAGCTCGACGATTCAAATGACCTCTATATCTCCGCCTTCGAGAACCCGGAATGGGTGAACGGTGACGTCAGTAATGACGACTGGCCTGAAGCGTGGTTCATCAAGGCCGTGCAGTACAACGACAGCGACTTCGGCGATCTCTGGGCCATTACAGGTGGAACATACAACGACGGCTTTGAGGATGACCGCGGATTTGTCGTGACGCTTGATTCGACCGGAAATCTGCGCACCGGACAAAGCTATGGCAACTCAAACTTCGATGGGTTCACCTACATCGACTCAGCGATGACCGATTCGGCGCAAGGCAAGAATTGCGGCAACAACTGGTCAAACGCGGACGGCGTTGAATATGACTCAGTGTCGCACAGCGTTTTCGTGTTGATGGATTGCGATGGTCAGGGCGGATACGTCATGAAGCTTCAGGCGTGGAGCCTCGAGCAGACGGCCTGGGGATCAATCACCGATGGGATCCTCGACCTCAATGCGCTCTCGTGGGACGAGTTCAACTCGGACGGTGACGGCACGGCGGAATTGATGGATTCATACACTTCTGGAGCATCATTCATGCTGGCGTTCGGAGGCGAAAACTGGGACGCCGACGTGTGGTCGGGAGTAGTCGCTGGTTCGAATGGCGCAGTCGTCTCCGACGATGTGTCGTACGGCACTCCGGCCGATGGAAGGCTCAATCTGGGCGCCATCATCGCAGACGGATCCGGAAACGTTGTGCTCGGTGGCAACGGCAACCGCGGCACGGGTTACGAGGACGGCTGGACCGCGCACTTCGGAACAAACGGGCTGATCGACACGACCTGGGGTGGATCCACGGACGGCATCGCGATGTTCGGAAACTGCGGCGACGAGTGGATTCACACGTTGTCCATCACGAGCGACGGATACATCTACGCAGCTGGTCAGGGCCACACGTTCTCGAGCGTGACAGGAATCAGTGACAGCACGACGATGCTCGCCAAACTCTTCGGTTTCTCGGGTGGCAGCCAAACCATTGCAACGGGAACTCCTCCGACGTTCACCGATGACACGTGGGAGAGCGAACTCGTCGTTGGAACCGCGTACTCCGACGGAGTGAGCGCCACCGGCACAGCCACGTTGAACTACGTTTCCACCGGGTACCTCCCCGATGGGATCTCGCTCAACCCAACGACCGGTGCACTGACGGGTATTCCCACCACGGTTCAACAAGAACTTGCGGCCATTTGTGTAACCAACTCGTTCGGTGCCGACACAACTGCATTGGCTGCGTTCAACGTTGCCGAGGGAGACACTCCGACCCCTCCGTCGTTCAACAACACCGACCACTACGAGACCACGTTCATTGGTGACGACATCGACTTCTCCATCACGGCGAATGAGGGCGACGGTGGCACCATCACGTACAGCTTCACGGGAGATCTACCAGCGGGAGTTACGTATGACGCGGAGGAGAATGTGTTTAGGGGTATTCCCACGCAGACCGGCACCTTCACCGGCGTGCTTCGAGCAAGTAACTCTGTGTCGCCAGACGACACGATCACTGTCGAATTCACGGTTGATTCTGGAGACAACGATCTTGGGCCCGGTCGCCCTTCTTGGTTCACGGATTCTGAGATCCCCGAACTTGAAGCGGGAGTGGCGATTGACTACCAAATCATGGTTTATGGCAACGCTCGACCAACGTGCGAGCTGACCGAAGGTGACCTTCCCGTCGGACTCGTTCTCGACGAAGACACGTGTGCGATGTCTGGAACGCCTCTGTTCCCGGGGGACTACTCGTTCGTAATAACGGCGACCAACGACACCGGTTCACATGACTTCGAGTACTCGGGCACCACGGCTGGTGACGGCGATCACCTTCTCGCCCTGAGCCTCGACCTCGAAATCGGCGACACCGTTGCAAATGCGGATGTCTCGCTCGGAGGTCAAGGACTTCAGCCCGAATCTGATTGGCGCGCGGAGTTCCACTCCACGCCCGTCGAGATTGCGAATGGTGTTGCGAGCATCGACGGCAACTTCTACTTCTTGGCTCAGTTGCCCGCCAACATCGAACCCGGTCAGCACGAAGTGATCTTGTTCGGTGTTGATCCAAACGGCATGGACATTCAGACATCCACGTTCATCACGGTGGGCGCATCGGGTGTTCTGACCTACATTGGGTCCGTTCCTGAGGGCGCGGCACTGCCGAACACGGGCACGAACGGTGCATCGATTGCGCTGCTGTGGACACTCGCGTCTGCCTCGCTTGCGATTGGTGCATTCATGGTGGTGCTCCGCCGCCGTCGCGCATAGCGACAACAGCCGAGAAAATGAGCGAGCCTCGTCACGGTGACGAGGCTCGCTCATTTCATTCCCGTTGTATCGTGGGCCCGGCACCCCACGGCTTCAACACTGACGGCCGTGCCCGCTCGAGCAACACGCGTGGCGACACATAGAACCCCTGGTACCGGGCTCCGAGGTGCACACATGCGCACGCGTGCGCGTCAGACCAGACAACATCTGCGAAATCGACCATTCCAAGTCTCTGGCCAGATTCGACAGAGTCACCGACGGAAACCACCGCACGCACCGGCTCGATAGACGAAACGACCCCACCCCCGTGGTCGACAGTGATCACGCCCCGACCGGCGACGAGGCCGGCGAACACAACTCGACCCGAATCGGGCGAGCGAACATCCTGACCTTCGACAACCGCGATGTCGATGCCGCGGTGTCCGGCCGAATACTCGGTGGCGGGAGCTCGAAACTCGCGCGTCACGGTGCGGGGCGCATCCACCGGCCAGACCCACGAGTTGCTCAACACACCCGCGAACGCCGGCTCGGCGGGCAGAATCGCGGCCGACAACGACGCCGCAACAAGCAGAGAGACGCCGGCGCCCACCGTCACCGGCCAGCGGCGAGCCGACCGAACCGGAACAAACGTGTGACGACGACGACGATGGATGCGCATGCGCGCACCCTCACACGTCACGCAAAACTAGTTCGCGCGTTCCGCCTCAAACTGTGCAAACATCTCTTCTTCGCGGGCCTTGCGGGGATAGAAGATCCAGGTCAGGGCAGCACCCACGAGCATCGCGGCGATGCCGGTGAGATAGGCCGCGTCCGAGCCAGCCAAGAACGACGCGCGAGCGGCCG
>WLDR01000121.1 GCA_009704705.1 Actinomycetota bacterium
GAGGCTGGCGTTCCGGGAATTCAGGAGGCGCTCAACGTCGCCGAGAAGGGTTATCGCGACGCCATCGACAGTGCACCCATCGAACTCGCCGATGCGGTGAAGAGTGTCTACCGCCGAGCTCTCATCAATCTCACGCGCGAAGTTGATTTCACGGCGGCGTATCTCGGTGTTGCACATCCCAACGCGAAGAAATCACGAAAAGAGAAATTCGCCGCACGCGTGCGCGACAAAGAGACGCGTCGCAGTCGACAGCGCGACCTCGACCTCGACGACGAACGCCGTACACACCGCGACAACTTCGAAGACACGACCGACGACGAAACTCCCAACTAGGAGAAGGACGATGAAAAACAGATTCGCGCCGCACTCACGTTTGCGACTTGCCGCCGCACTCTCACTGGCCGGACTTGTCACCGCTGTGCTGACGGGGTGCGCTCCGCCGTCGCAAGACAAGGTCGACTGCACGTTTGCGGGCGACTCTGCCGGCAGCGCGCAGCAGTTCGGCAGTGACGTCGTCATCATCATGGCGCCAAGTGAAAACTTTGTCGACTTCGAAAATGTGCTCACTGGTGCGCAAGATGTGATCAACGAAGCGATGGGACTGCAGGGTGCTCGTGTGTCAATCGTGATTGCGGATGGTCGTCCCGGACTCATTCGCACGATCGCGCCGAAAACTGGGGACAACGAAGACGACAACGCGATCATCAATCGCCACCTCATGAGCAAGCTCAAAGAGACGTACTACTGCTCGGCCGGCGATGAAGTGCACGCGACAACGGACAAAGTGACGTTGGAGCCGGAGGTCGACTTGCTCGCCGCATTCAACGTGGCCGCGGGTGCGTTTGATGTCAGCTCGTCACCCGAGCAGCGGCACATCGTCGTTCTATCAAACGGACTGCAGACGACTGGGCAGTATTCGTTTGCAGATCGTGGAGTTCCCTCGGAATCAAACGTGGGGACGGTTGTGGGTGCGCTCGACAAACAAGGTGGATTGCCGAATCTCACTGGTGCCACCGTCGACTTCGTCGGCCTCGGTCAGGAAAACTCCTCCGAACCCGTGCTCAATCAACAAACGCTCGACGGAATTATCGCCTTCTGGTCTGCCGTCGTGGGGGCGTCCGGCGGGCGCATGGGCACAATTCTTGCCCAGGTCGTCGACGGCCCACCTTCTCTCGGATCTATCGTTACCGCAGAAGTGACGAGCCTCGACGATGCATGCATCTCCGTCGCCGTGACCGAAGACGATGGCGTGACTTTTGCACCGGGATCGGCAGAATTCCTTGACCCGGTTTCGGCAGCGGCTGAAGCCGCAAAGATCGCTGACCGCATTGCTAAATCAGCGTGTGGCGGCGACATCACGGTCACCGGTTTCGTGGCATCCGCGACGCGTCAAGATGAATACGTGTTCGGCAACCCAGAGGACGCATCGCTCAGCCAGGCGCGCGCCGACGCTTTCAAGGGACTGCTGATAGCGGCGGGCGTTTCTTCAGAAATCAAAACGGCTGGCGCCGGCAAGGGGCCGGTCAACGACTGGGATGAGAACGGGCGCTACGTCGAAGAACTCGGTGCACAGAACCGAAAGATTGTGGTCTCACAGTGAATCGCAATCGAAGACTCGTTCGCAAGGCGAGCGACTCCAACAACATCTGGGCTGATCTTTCCAACGGTCATCGCGTGGACTCGCATCGATTCTTCCGCCGTTCCCTCTCCCGATGGGTGTTCACTCTCGTTGCCGGAGTTGTTGTGGTTCTGCTCGGCGTGAACGGGTGGTACCTGTGGAAGCTCTCGACCGCCCAACCCAACGTGCCCGAAGTCGTCGACAAAGTGACAAAGTCGGTTGTCGCCGTCTATTGCGGCGAATACATGGGCTCCGGTGTGGTGATGAATGTCGAGAAACCCGACGGTGTGGGGTCCGTGATCCTGTCTGCCGCCCACGTTTTCGACGAGTGCGATGAAGGCGATGAGGTGGGGGTGAACTATGAAGGCCAGTCATTCACCGGCAAGCTCGTGGCGAAAGACCCACAACAGTCGGAGCCGATTGAGCCGGCCGAATCACGCGTAGACCTCGCCCGCATCGACCTGCAACATGCAATACCGGCGTTGGATGCCGCTCCCGCGGCAAGCGTGGGGGACTGGGCCATCGTGGTCGGCAACCCGCTCGACCACACGAATTACGCGTCCTTCGGCATTGTCTCGACGGTCGCTGCCGGCTACTACGAGACAACGGCTGCAATCAATGAGGGCAATTCGGGCGGACCGATGGTCAACTCGGCCGGTCAAGTGCTTGGCATCGTGTCGTCGACCACGCTGAAAGATGGTCTGTACGTGGGCAATCCGGCCGGCATCCTCGACCAGGCCGAAGGCATGGCACAAGTCATGCGCCTGAAACGCGGATGTGGCCACCTCTGGTCGAACGTGTCGAACTGCCCGTTCACGAATTAGGTCGTTGGCTTCACTGCGTTTGGGGCTACGAAGTCTCATTCAGCGCGGTGACAGGGAGTCGGATAGTCGCCTGAAACCAGGAAATCTCCTGCTCGCTTGGGTTCAACATTGCGAGAACCTTTGGGTATTTCGTCTCATCAACTTCGATGCCCTGAGAGCGCAGCTCGGACTGGCGCTGAAGGTTGCAGTTGTCGCTGAGGTCCGCCAGCTTTACGATGCGAGCGATCGGATCCTCAGTAATGCGGGCGCAGTAATCCTCGATATTGGTGAAACCATGGTTCTTGCTGACCAGGAGTATGGCAGCAATTGTTTCTTTGCTGAATCCCTGATCACTGAGCTCATCTGGGGTGACGCCACAATCTTCGACCACGTCGTGCAGGTAGGCGGCGCAAACGGCGGATTCCTCTTGCATCTCGCTGAGTTCTGACATGCCGAGCAAGGTTCGAAGGTTTGCGGCCACACGAGCCGGGTGGGTCCAGTAATCCTTGCCGGCCTTGTCCAACTGGCCTTCGTGCCACTGCCTGCTCAATCGAGCTGCTTTTTCAATCATGCTGCCCCTCTTCTTCATCTTGATTGTGACAGGAGGTTCGGACAGCCCAGTGTCGTGGGGTGCTGATTCTCTGGAGTTGTTCGAAGATAAAGGGGGGCGACGCATGGACGCTTGGGCGGATATCGGGCTTGAACAGCTGGATGGTTTCGACTTTGGAATCAACTCGGGTTGGGTTCCTGTCGGCGATGGGTTCGGCTATCAGCGTCGGTTCGAGACACCAAATTTTGTTGCCATCGTGTTCGGCGTTCCCGCCCACACCCCGGGTCGCGAGACTGGTATTCATTTCGACGTCGATGAGGTTCTGCCGGACATGATTGCCGCGCAAGACCTCGTGCGGGAGAAGGGGTATCCATCCCGGTCAAAAGATAAGGAAACCTACAAAGTCTGGACACGAGCACTCACAGCTCAGGGCAAACGCTTTAAGCAGATCATCGCCCAGGTGCGTGACGAGTCGCCCGAGTTCGATCAACTGTTTTCAGGGTGGGGCGGATGTTCATATGCTCACGGCAAGACACGACCATCCCCGATTATTCGAGGGGTTGCGCATCGAGTGGCAATCCTTAATCCTTCTGGGTTAGTTGAGCTCATCTGGGTCATGGGCGGTTCCATCGCGAAACGAGAAAAGGCCTCGGGATGCAACGACTAGAAGTTGCGTTCCATCTCTTCAACCCGTTCGATGCGTTTGAACGTGTGGGGGTGCGTCGCAGTGAACAGGTAGGCGATCCCCCGACGCGGGCGACGGTAGGTGTAGAAGATGCCGAGCACCGGCCCTTTTGCCGCGCCGGTGGTGCCGAACTCTTGCATCTCGAGTTTCCGGAACAGACCGACCATCCCAGGAACAAAGCGAGTCATTTCGACACCGCTCGCATCGGCGAGAAATTCACGCTGACGCGAAACTGCCGCGTTCACGATGGGGCCGATGATGAATCCAACAAGGATGAACGGAATGGCCACGACTAACAACAAAACCCCGAGCGCAGCTCCACCTGCTCGCGAATCTTTGTCTTTGCTCTGGTTATTGTCTGAGGCTGTACCGGCTCCCAAGATGAGCACAATGACAATGATCTGCATGAACTGAACCAACGAGGCAATCAGGATGTTCATTCGGCTGTCGCCGTTCTTGAGGTGCGACATCTCGTGTGCCATAACGGCCTCGAGCTCGGTGTTATCGAGCTCGTTGAGTGCGCCACGCGTGACGCCCACCACGGACTTCTCCGGGCGCATCCCCATCGCGTAAGCATTGATGAACGACTCCTCTTGAACTTTGAGCCGAGGCATGGGCATGCCGTTTCGAATCGCCAGAGTCTCGACGGTTCTATAAAAGCGCGGCTCGTCGCGGGCACCCACATTGTGACTTCTCATCGCTTGTTCGCAGGCGCGCTCCGCGCCAAACCATGCCCACAGCACGTGGACTGCGGTGAGCACACTCAGAATGATCACGGGCCAAACGGACTTAAGCGCGACCGACATGGCGACACCGAGCGCGACGATGAGTGAGACGTACGTAACGATCAGTATCACGGTGGTGCGCTTGTTGCGAGCGATTGCTGAGTACATGGATGCTCTCCCGAATGAATCTCGATGGCGACCGGCCACCTCGCGCGAGGGGCATTTCTGCCCCACGCGTCAAACCAGACTACTTCTGCCCACCGACGCCGTTCACCGACCATCGCCTCGGTTTTCTCTTGTAGCCGCACCCCAGGCACGAGGGTGGGAGCATTCCTTTTTTAGGCGTACGTCATTGCGTACGCATAAAC
>WLDR01000122.1 GCA_009704705.1 Actinomycetota bacterium
CGATGAAGGTGATGATCTGCCCGTCGGAGTCATTGATTTCTTTCAAGACGGCCTTGAGGCGCTCTTCAAACTCACCGCGGTACTTTGCCCCAGCGATCAACGCGCTCATGTCGAGCGACACGAGCTGCTTGCCCTTGAGGCTGTCAGCCACGTCACCCGCGACAATGCGCTGGGCGAGCCCCTCGACCACGGCTGTCTTGCCGACGCCGGGTTCACCAATAAGGACGGGATTGTTCTTCGTGCGACGAGTCAAAACCTGACTCACGCGGCGAATCTCCGCATCGCGGCCAATGACGGGGTCAAGCTTTCCGCTTTTCGCGATTTCGGTGAGATTCACGCCGTATTGCTCCAGCGCGCTCTTTTGTTCTTCTTGAGATTGATCGTTCATGAGTATCGATTCCTTAGTTTGCGAAATTGTTTCTCGTGGACTCGTTTGGGAGTCCGCGCGGAGCTTTGCGCGTTCGAGTGACCCTGCGTTGTGCATCCGCGACGCCGCCGTCTTTGGTCGATGCCGTCACCGTGAACTTTGGGGTTTGGCTGATCAGTCGCGTTGAACCCACGAGACGCCTAAGTGCCGCCCGGTAGCTGAGATGTCGATTCGCAACGACCCACAATTCGCCCCCCGGCTTGAGCACTCGGCCTGCTTCGGCGAACAGTCTCATCGAGGTGTCCGCGTGAACGGCAGCTCCCGAGTGAAAAGGTGGGTTGAAGACAATGAGATCGGCAGAGTTGTCGGCCTGGCTAGAGAGTCCATCATCCTGAACGACGCGAACTCGATCGGCAACGTTGTTTGCACGCACAGTCGCATTTGCTGAGCGCACTGCCGCAGCCGACTGATCGGTCGCAATGACCTGGGCCGTAGGACGCAGGCGCGCCAGTTGAACAGCAAGAACACCCGTGCCACACCCGAAGTCAATGATGTGTTGGTTCTGCTGGCCAGGTACTCGGTCCAGCACATCGAGCAGCGCTCGCGTACCGATGTCGAGAGAACTTGAGGCAAAAACTCCTCCAAAGGCGCAGATATCAACGTCGAAATCAGCGTTGTGCTGGCACTGCGGCAAACGAGAAAGAGCCTCTGCAGCCTGGTCGGGGCGTGGAACCCGTGCGGTGATAACGCGTGATTTCTGAGTGCCTCTTCCGACAGTGACCTGACCGAAGTACTTTTCAAGAATGCCCGTCATCGATGCGGTCATGTATTTGTCACGTCCACCAGCCAAGACGACGACCTCTGGGGCTGCATTGGCGGCAATCAAAGCCGACCACTCGTCGAGTTGATCCAGCGCCTTGGGCAATCGCATCACGACGAGCTTCGCCTGAGCGACAAGTTCGACATCCAGCGGCAGGTGCCGAAAAGTCATTCGTCCAATCGCGACGTTCTCCGCGTTGTTGTCGAGCGCTAACTCCCCAGCGCGACCGTCTTGATGAACGCGCACGGGGGTAGCGGTTCCCGCTCCGGATTCCACGAGTCCGAGCGTCAGGGCCCCGTAGCTGTCTCCGATAACGACAACCGACACTTCACCTGTGAGAAACTCTTGTGCTTCCGAAACGAGCAAGCGGTCGGCTGCATCCGCGGCAAACAGTTCGGGCGCCTCGAGATCTGGCCAGCGGCGCAGGCGGCTGAACAGAGAGCCGTCGGAAGCGCCTGTGGCGTCCTCGCTGATGTGACTCACTTGTTGGGTCGCCATATGACCACATCCGTTCGGCGTCGCAGGCGGGTGCCCGCCCGAATCGTTTCTACTTCGCCCTCGGTGCCGGCGGCAAAGACTCGGCGTCCGGGTTGGGCGAGCAACGCATCCGCCAACGCGGTTTCAAGTTCACGAACACGTGCCTTGAGCGACACAACAGCGTCTTCCAAATCGAGCACGCGGCGGATGCCCTCGAGCGAAAGGCCTTCGTTGCTCAAGCGCTGCACCTCGCGCAACTTGGCAACATCTCTGAGGCAGTACCTGCGGCTTTGACCGGCAGTGCGACTTGGCTGCACCAGCCCCAGGCGATCGTACTGACGAAGCGTTTGCGGGTGCATGCCCGCCAATTCAGCAGCCATCGAAATGGTCAGTATCGGCTGCAGTTCATCGATTCGTGTCACGAGAGACCCGCCTTAGCGCTTTGCCTTCGAGAGCAATTCGGCTCGCGGATTCTCACTCGGCGCGACTTCGGCAAACTTGTCGAGGGCATCCATCGCAGCGGCCTCGAGGTGCGAAGGAACGGCGACCTGAACTTCAGCAAGCAAATCGCCTGCGGCTTTGTCGGTCTTCACGCCAAGTCCTTTGACGCGCAGGATGCGCCCGCTCGGCGTTCCCGGAGCGACCTTGAGTTTCACGGGCTCACCCTCAAGTGTCGGCACCTCAATCGTCGCGCCCTTCACGGCTTCAACGAAGGTAATCGGCACGACGAGTCGCATGTTCAAGCCGTCTCGCTCGAAAATCGGGTGCTTGCCGACCTTCACAGTGAGCACGATGTCACCAGCGGGGCCGCCGTCGGGTGACGGGTGGCCCTTGCCACGAAGTCGAATCTTCTGTTTGTCAGCGACTCCGGCGGGAATCTTTACCTTGACGGTGCGGCCGTTGCCCACATTCAGTGAGATTGTGTCGCCGTGAATCGCCTCGAAGAAGTCGATGCTCACTTCAGAGACGATGTCTTGGCCTTTGCGAGGCTGGCGGGCGCGTGAACCGGGTTGTGCACCAAAACCACCGCCGAACATGCCCGAGAGAATGTCCTCGAAATCGGCTCCGCCTTGAAAACCACCCCCGCGACCGAATCCACCGAACGCATCGTTGAATCCGCCCCCGGGGCCGCCTGCGCTAAATCGCGGACCTCCGGATCCCATGGCTCGAATCTGGTCGTACTCGGCGCGCTCAGCCTTGTCAGACAGAACGGCATATGCCTCGCTGATTTCTTTGAATCGTGCTTCGGCCGCGTCTTTTTCCTTCGGATCCGATACCGAATCCGGGTGAAATTTTCGCGCGAGTTTGCGGTACGTCTTCTTGATGTCATCTTCCGTCGCGTCTTTCGCGACTCCGAGCACCTTGTAGAAGTCCTTCTCCAACCAGTCCTGACTAGCCATTGGGTACCGCAACCACCACCTTGGCCGGCCGAACCTGCGTTGTTCCCAAAAGGTATCCACGTTCAGCGACGTCAAGAACAGTCTCGACGGTGACATCGGCTGACGGCTGCTGCACGATGGCTTCGTGGATGTTCGGGTCGAAGACCTCGCCAGCCACGCCGTAGGCGCTCAGGCCGAGTCGCTCGCCCACGCCCCGCACCTTGGCTGCGATGGCCGTGAGCGGAGCTCCGTCGGCAAGATCACCGTGCTTTTCAGCTCGGTCGAGATCATCAAGAACCGGCAAGAGCAAACGCACGGTGTCGGCCACAGCCCGCTCTCGGTCGAGCTCGCGATTAGCCTCGGTACGCTTGCGGTAGTTGGCGTATTCGGCGCTGACGCGCTGAAGGTCCGCTAGGCGTTCCGCTGCGATCTCATCGGCTGCCTTATCCAACAATTCCGAGTCGGCATCCGTGACGCTGGCGTCGTCGGCCAGTGCATCGGGGGAATCCACCGAAGTAGATTCCCCTTCTGCCTCTGCGCGAACCTCGCCGGTTTCCGGATCGATACGTCGCTTATCGCGCACGACAGGCTCGTCCTGGTCTCCGTGTTGTTCGTTCATGCCTATTTCTTGTCCTCTTCGTCTTCGACAACCTCTGCGTCAACGACGTCGTCGTCTGACCCTGCCTCGTCGGCAGAAGTGCCAGCGGCCTCGTCAGCCTGCGTCTGAGCGTAGATTGCCTCTCCGAGCTTGCCTTGGCTTTCGCTGAGCTTGTCAAAGGCGGTCTTGACGGCTGCGTCATCGTCGCCGGCAAGTGCTGCCTTCAACGCATCGACATCGCCTTGAACCTCGGACTTGACGTCATCGCCAATCTTGTCCTCGTTCTCCTTGATGAGCTTCTCGATGGAGTACACCATCTGCTCCGCAGTGTTTCGAGTTTCAGCAGATTCGCGACGCGCCTTGTCTTCCGACGCGTTCTCTTCTGCCTCGCGAACCATGCGCTCGATGTCTTCCTTCGGAAGACTCGATCCGCCCGTGATCTTGATCGACTGCTCTTTGCCCGTGGCCTTGTCTTTGGCAGAAACACTCACGATGCCGTTTGCGTCGATGTCGAAGGTGACCTCAACTTGAGGAACGCCGCGGGGGGCTGGAGCGATGTCCTTGAGCTCGAAATTGCCGAGCGCCTTGTTGTCTTTAGTGAACTCGCGCTCACCTTGAAAGACCTGGATGGACACGGCGGGCTGGTTGTCGTCTGCCGTGGTGAACGTCTCCGAACGCTTGGTTGGAATCGCCGTGTTGCGCTCGATGAGCTTCGTCATGATTCCGCCCTTGGTTTCGATACCGAGGCTGAGTGGTGTCACGTCGATGAGAAGAACATCCTTGCGCTCTCCGCGCAGAACGCCTGCCTGAAGGGCGGCGCCAACGGCGACAACTTCATCCGGGTTGACACCCTTATTGGGCTCCTTGCCGCCGGTCAGCGACTTCACCAGTTCAACAACTGCGGGCATGCGGGTCGATCCACCAACGAGCACAACGTGTGCAACATCGGCAACCTTGACTCCGGCCTCGCGAATGACGTCTTCAAACGGCTTCTTCGTGCGGTCGAGCAAGTCGCTCGTCATCGACTCGCTCGGCCTCGCGAATGACGTCTTCAAACGGCTTCTTCGTGCGGTCGAGCAAGTCGCTCGTCATCGACTC
>WLDR01000123.1 GCA_009704705.1 Actinomycetota bacterium
AACATTCATCGGTCGGCAGTACCCGCACTGGTTCCAGTGGCCAATTCGTGCCCTCGTGCACGTCGGTCTCGTGATTCGCCAATCACTCGAACTTCGTCGCGCCAGCTGAAGGTTCTCCGGCCGAGGCTGACCGTCTAGTTCTTGCGCGCGCGGTGCGCTTCCAGCGAGTGCGCCGAGATCGCTTTCGCGTCGCTCATATTGACGCGCATGGCGCGCCGAATGGCGTTCCACTTGCGTACCTGCCAGAACGGGTTGACGATGAGCCACCCCGCCTTGGCGACGAGTGAGTAATCGGGGTCGCGAATGATCCGCGGAGCATCCCGCATCGCACCGTGCGCAGCCCGCGCGAGACCGGCGCCCCAGCTCAAAGGTGCGCGAGCTTGACCGATGCGTCGAAGCCCGAGTGTCTCGTCGAAGATGCGCTTACCGTACTCACGGAAGGTGACGTCGTTCGAATGCTCCACCGGCGCAAGCGGTTGGTATGCCTTGGCGTAACCGGCGAGAAGCACGTCTCGTCCGAACGCAATGTCTTCGCTGTACGGCAGGTCTTGATAGGGAATGACGTTGAGCAAGAAGTCACGGATTGTGGCCGACGCAACATCGGAATAGAACGAACGCGTGTCGAGGTCGGCCGGAGTTGTGCGCGAGTTCGTATACGCAGCTCGCTCGGCTGCAGAGAGTTTCTCAACCGTGACGCGGTTTCGCGTTCCGCACCGATCGAATACGCCGTCGATTTCATATTTGAGCAGGGGCGGGCAATCGGGTCGAGCGATGTGGCGAGCCACAACCGCGATGACATCGCTGCCGGTCTTCTTGCTGTCCACCAGCGGAGCAATGATGTTGGTCAGCCAGTCGCGGCCCAGAGGAACAGCATCGTGCGAGAGATAGACCACGTATTTGCCCTGGGCCATCCGGGCAGCAAGATTGCGCGTTCGGCCATGACCGAATTCGGAGTTCGGAATCTGGTGGAGTCGCACCTCAATCGGCCCGGGCATTCCGCTTCGTGACGCGATGATGTCGAGGGTCGAGTCGACAGACCCCGAATCGATGAGCAAGAGCTCGAACGTGCCCGCTTTCGAGCCGACCATCAGTTTTTGTTGGGCGAGTGCGTCGAGAATCTGCCCGAGATACTTCTCCCCGTTGAACGTCGGGATGATGACGGTGGCGTCGACCATGCGCCTACTTACCGCCGGTCATGACGCGCATAAATGCGTCAACGAACTGTGTTCCCGAATCTGACCACCCGACGTCGCTGAACGATGACGAAATCTTTCGCGAATGCTCCACCTGGTCGGGCCGGTCAATTGCTGAGATCAGTGCGCGGGCCATTGCCTGCGGACTCAACGGAACGAAGTCGATGTGCTCGTTGTCTCCGAGAGCAAACCGCGTGTTGTCGGCATCGTTGACGACGGGCTGCACGCCGCACGCCATCACCTCGAACGGGAACAGCGACGAACTCGTGAGCGAAATCGAGAGAGCGGCCGCGCACTGGTTGTACAGGGGAGGTAGTTCACGAACATCCATCGCGCCGTGGTTGACGTATGCAAAAGGAACGTTGTAGTCCGACATATCCCAACCGGCAAGGTGGATGGTCACCTCGGGCCTTTGCCGATGAAACTCTTCGAGCACGAGCAGCCCAAATTCTGTTGCCCGGCGCGGCGTGGTCGGTCGAGCGTAAAAAATCACGTCATCGCGGCGCGAGTCGTTGCTGCGTGTATAGAACTTGCTGTCGACGGCGTAGTCGTAGTGGTCGGTCTTCATCCCATATTCACGCGTCAGTTTCTGCGACAACCACGGACCGACAGTTAGTCCGTGGAAGCCAAAACGATAGGAGTTTTCGGCGACGACAAAGTCTGAGCCTGCCGGAAAGAACACGGGTTCGAAGTCTTGAACGAAATAGAAGCGCTTGGCCGTGCCGGAATAGCGGTAGGCCGCATACGCGGTCGCCCAGTCGCTTGCCACGACGGCGTGAAAGTCACCTTCGATACCGACCTCCGGTGAGTACATGCGCATCTCTGCCTTGAGCTTCGGAAACGCGCTTGCGTCATCGAGCGTGCGACGAATTCCATCCAGAGTGAACTTCGGAAACTTCGGCGCGGAGTAGTAGTACAGCGTGAGGTTGTGCCCTGCGTCTTCGAGAAATTTCATGAAGCGCCACGCGTTGTGGTGTCCGCCACCGATTGCACTGGGTGGTGAGATCACCCACGCGATGTTGTATCCGGTTTTTGGTCGAGCGACTTTGGCCGAATTGAAGTCCTGGGGGGTGGTCCAGTCAACCGCGATGACATCCTCGCGGTACACCGTTTCGAGAGGAACGGGCGCGTACGGGTTGCGACGGTTGGCCATCCATTTACCCACTCGCCACGCGAATGAGGAAAGCCCCTCGTCGCGAAGAGTGTTGAGCGGTTTACTCACGATCACTCTCCTTCTCGAGGCGCCGCGAGAGCGGCAATCACGCTCGGCGTGAACTACACCGAGAACGACTCAAGGGTAGCGAGAATGCGGTCGACATCTGCGGAGGTGAGCCCGGTCCAGAGCGGAACACGCACGAGTCGACTCGAGAACGAATCGGTGTTCGCCATGTTGCCAACCGTGCGACCAAACTTCTGACCCGCCGGGCTCGAGTGCAATGGCACGTAATGGAAGGTTCCGATGATGCCGTTCTCGCGCAGGTAGGCGAGCAGTCGTTGCTGCGCTTCGGCCGTCGGCGCGTGCAAGTAGAAGACGTGCGCCGCGTGAATGAAGTCGGGAGGGCTCATCAAGACGATGTCGTTGCCCAGTGCCCAATAGCTGAGTTCCGTGCGGTATCGATTCCAAATGGCGAAGCGTTTCTCTTGAATCTCGTCGAAGTGCTCGAGCTGCGAGTCGAGAACGGCAGCGTTAATCTCACTGGGGAGGTAGCTCGAACCCTGGTCGACCCACGTGTACTTGTCGACTTGGCCACGCAGAAAACGCGAACGGTTCGTGCCCTTTTCTCGAACGATTTCGGCGCGCTCGGCAGTGGCCGGGTCCTTGATCAGGAGCGCTCCTCCCTCGCCGCAGTGCACGTTCTTCGTGTCGTGAAAACTCTGAATGCCCATCGAGCCGATTGTGCCCAGCACGCCGAGATTCGTCTTGACCCCGAGGCCGTGCGCGTTGTCTTCAATCACCGGAATTCCGGCGTCGGCGGCAATGGCCATGATTGCCGACATGTCAGCGGGAACGCCGCCGTAGTGCATGACCTGAATCGCTTTGGTCTTGGACGTGATGCCCGCGGCAACTTGAGCCGGGTCGACGTTGCCGGTAGCCAGATCGACGTCAACAAAGACCGGGGTTGCACCGGTGGACACAATCGATGTTGCGCCCGAAGAGAACTGAAAGCTCGGAACAACAACTTCGTCACCGGGCGAGAGATCGAGAAGTCGGGCAGCAAGGTCGAGGGCGTGAGTGCCTGACGTAGTGAGGAGCGCCTTGTGCGCTCCGGTCAGTTCGAGAATGCGCTGAGTCGCGAGCGCGGTAAACGTTCCGTCGCCGTGCGAGTGGTCAGATTCGAGCACCGCCGTGACGTTCGGGATTTCGTTCGGCGTCAGGTACGGGCGCGAGAACGGAATCACCTTCGTACCTGACGTCGTCATGCTCACCATGGTAGACCGCACCTAAACCGGTTGAATCAGGTCGCGCGCGATGTCTTGGATTCCCAGCCCAAATCGCTGGTACCGACCGGTGCGACGCTCGCGGAGCACCGGGCCTAGCCGGCGCAGACGCGAGGCAGGAAAGTTCCAACGCGCGGTTTCGTGCGCGAGCTTGTCGATTGCGATCTCACGCATGGCGGGTCGAGTCGCAAATACGGGATGCTCCGCCATCTGCGTTGCGCGCGCGAGCAGGCGTGCATTGCGGTCGGTGCGAGAAAAGATCATCCGCCCGATGTAGTGCCGCAAGTTCATGCGCGCCGCACCAATTTGATTACCCCCGTGCTGGCGATACAGAACGAGCGGCTCGTCGAGCACGTCGACGCGACCGCTGACGGAGGCAACGATGCCGAGCCACTCATCATGAATCCAGGCTTTCGGCAATGGCTGCGCCACATCGAGGAGCGCCCGTCGAAACATGGAACTGGCGCCGGTCACCAGGTTGCGTCGCACAAGCACATCGATTGCGCGGCCGTCGTGAATCGACTCAAACTCCCAGTTCGAGACGCGGTAGACGGTGAACATGTCGGCCCCGAGTGAGTTGAGTTGGGCATCCACCAATTTCAGGTTGGCGTGCAACAGAGTCAGATCAGGTCTCGCGTCGAACTCGCTCGCCATGCGGGCGAGTTTTTCGGGCACCCACACGTCATCTTGATCAGCCAGCGCCACGAGGTCGCTCGTGCAGAGTCGAATGGCTTGCTCAAAGTTTTTCGTCACGCCGAGCGCGGGGGTGTTCTCGCGAACAATCAGCGTGATGGTCTCAGGCCGGCCCTGATTGAAGTCGGCAATCTCGTTGCGCACAATCTCAACCGTGTCGTCGCTCGACGCGTCATCAGAGAGCACAATCTCGCGCGGCAGGCGGGACTGCGAAAGGATGCTGCGCACCTGCTCGGCAACAAATCTCGAGCCGTTGTGCGTGCAGAGTGCGACCGAAATTGACAGGCTCACGCGATTTCGGCCTTGCCGCTCGCGTTCACGGCCAGCACAAATTCGTCGTAGTCGTGGATGTAGTCGTCGGCGTCGTAGGCATGGGATGCCAGCACGACGAGCACGGCATCATCTGAGTAG
>WLDR01000124.1 GCA_009704705.1 Actinomycetota bacterium
GGCACAGCTCGACCGGTTCGAAAGTCTGCTGGCTGACCTGCTCGAAATCAGTCGATACGACGCTCGTTCGATTGAATTGCAGACCGAATCAGTCAACATTGCCGCGCTCGTATCAGACGTGGTTGGCAACATGATGGCTTTGGCAGTCGAACACAAGTGCGAGGTATCCGTCTCGTCTCCCGGAGGTCACTTTGACATCGACGTCGACCCGCGCCGTATTCGCCGAGTGCTGACAAACCTCATCGGAAACGCCATCGAACACGGAGCCGGCAAACCCATCGAAGTGACGGTCGACAGTTCGGAATCTGCCGTATCCGTATCGGTGCGCGATCATGGCGTGGGAATGTCGCCCGAACAGTCGTCGCAGGTGTTCGGTCGCTTCTGGCGAGCGGATTCGGCACGCAAGCGAACCATTGGCGGAACCGGGCTCGGTCTGGCCATCTCGCTCGAGGATGCGCGGGTGCACGGTGGCCGAATCGACGTATGGGCTGTTGAAAACGATGGTGCGAACTTTGTGCTGACTCTGCCGCGCATTCCCGGCACCGACATCACGGAGCTTCCCATCGAACCCAACGACGGGTTCGAATCATGATGCGCCGCGGTGCTCTCGTTGCTGTTCTCGTGTCGGTGGTACTGGTGCTTACCGGGTGTTCGGGCATCCCCACGAGTGGTCAGGTTCAACGAAGTGATGTGACGGTCGAACCGCCCGCGGCAGAAATCGAGTTCTTGCCCGCGTCACCGGTCAAGGGCGACTCGCAGGAGGGCATCCTGCGCGGTTTCATCGATGCTGCATCGAGCCCACAGAACGACTTTGGCGTCGCGAGAAAGTTTCTGTCGCTCACCTTTGCTGTCGAATGGGACCCCAACGCGAGTGTGATCATCGATGACGGAGCGAGAGAGTTTGGTGTCACCAGCGACACGACCATGACGATCGAAACTGATGTTCGTGCCAACGTCGATTCGGCGGGAGGCTACGTGGAGCTCGACTCGCCCGTGCCCGCAACACTGGACTTCTCGTTCGTCAACGAAGAAGGCGAATGGCGAATTGCATCTGCGCCGCCGGGAGTGCTCCTTGAGCGAATCACGTTTGACCAGGTTTTCGGCCAGCAGGTCCTCTACTTCTTTGACCCGACCTTTACGCTCCTTGTTCCTGACGTGAGGTACTTCCCTTCCCGCGCATCGACGCCGACACGCATCATGAAAGCCCTGCTCGCCGGACCATCTGCGTGGCTTGGTCAATCGGGCGCCGTCGTGTCTGCATTCCCACCCGGCACGCAACTCGTCGCAGACACCGTTCCCATCACGGGCACCTCAGCCAGCGTGGATGTCTCTGCACCCGCTCTCGACACGTCTGCTGAAACAAAGCGGCGAATGTTGCGACAGGCTGCCGCGAGCTTGGCAAAATTGAGCTCGATCTTTACGGTGCAATTGTCTATCGAAGGCGTTCCGCAAGACATTTCGGCTCAATCGGACGACGCAGCGGAAAGCTACCCTCAGGTCGACCCGCGACCTCTGGTGATTTCTAACGGCCGCATGGGGTACTTGCAGTCGACCGGATCACTGGATGAAATTCCGCGCGTCTCGGATGCGGTTGCATCTTTCACTCCGTGGGCGGCCGCCTACTCGGGAGTTCACCGCGCCGCAACGGTCAACACGGAAGACGGTCTCTACCTCGTTCGCTCATCGGGGTCCACCGCGCTCGTCGACGCTCGAGAGAATCTCGCACCCGGTGTTTTTGACTACTACGGATACATCTGGTCGGTGCCCCGCGAACTGCCTCACGATTTGTTCGCCAGCACAATCGGTGGAGCGAAGAGACTTGTGACCACACCGTGGCCCGACGATGGCCGAGTCGTCTCCTTGGCGCTTTCACGCGACGGCGCGCGGGTTGCGGCTCTCATCGAGTCTGTCGTCGGCACCAAACTTTACGTTTCGGGAATCACGCGGGATGCCCAGAATGGCCCTATCGCAGTCGGGCCGCCACTCATTTTGCCCGTCGCCGGAGACGTCGCGACGAGCGCCGTGTGGGTGGACGCACTGACTGTCGGGGTCTTGACGACACAATCTGACATCACATCACTCATCACGCTGAATGTTGTGGGCGGATCTGCACGCTCGGTCAGCCCCGGCGCCATCGGACTCAATTTGGCGGCGGCCAATGGCATCGATCAATTCTTTATGCGGTCGGGCGACGGCAGCCTGTTGAGCTATCGACCAGGTGGCGCGTGGCGCTCGGTCGCCACCGGCGTTTCTGTTCAGGCGCAGGTGCAATAGGGCAACTTTGCCCACACCGTTTCGGGTTGTTGTCGGGCGGCGTGCGACTATGCGTGAGAATCCGTGCCATGGATGCTCGGTCGCCTCGTCTCTCCACCTGGCTTCAGGATGCTCTTGCCCTCGTGCTCCCCGTCTCGTGCGTCGCGTGTGGAGAACCTGATCGACGCCTGTGTGCCGCGTGTCGAGCGCAGCTCGAGCCAGAGGTCTGTCTTTTGGGCGTCGCCGTCGAAACGAGCACGTTGCTCACGTCGAACGGCCCCACTTTCACTGTGGCGTCAGCCGGCCCGTACACCGGGCCCCTCGTGGAGGCGGTACACGCGTTCAAAGAGGAGCACCGCACAGGCATCGCTCGAGATCTCGCATTCCGACTGCGCGCGAGTGTGGACCACCTCATGACATCCGTTGCCAACGGGACTGCGTCTGCGCGCGACATCCTGTTCGTGGTGCCTCCCTCGTCGCGCGCAAACTTTCAGGCACGAGGGTTCGAACCCCTCGAATTGCTCGCGCGGCACGCGAAGATTCCTCTCTCGCGGGAGCTACGCGCGGTACGCGCGCGCGTCGACCAGACGGGTCTCGGCGTGAGTGAGCGAGACGACAACGTGCGCGGCAGCTTGATCGCGCGACGCCCGTTGTCCCGCGCATCCGTGATTCTCATTGACGACCTCGTCACGACGGGTGCGACGCTTCGGGAGATGAATCGTGCCCTCTGTGCCGCGGGTGCTCGCGTTCTCGGTGCGGCCACTCTCGCGCACACACCACGAAGGGTCCCGTCGAGGCACAAGGCTTGAGGTTTGCTGAAAAACAGATGACAGACGATGCAGACAGGACTAGGTTTCGTAAAAAGGGAGGCGTGAAAGAATCCGCCGGACTCGTAGGCGGCACGCCGACAGCCGGGAGGAACACGCCATGAAGCTCAACATCGTCGCCCGTCACATTCAGGTCACCGAGCGATTCAGTAACTACGTCGCAGAAAAACTCGAAAAAGTTGAGCATCTTTCGGATAAAGCCCTCGAACTCGATGTCACCGTGAGTCGTCATCACGCAGGCAAGGGGCTCATCGGCGGAGATCGGGTTGAACTGACGCTCGTCGGCCGGGGACCGATACTGCGTGCCGAATCAGATGGTGAAGACAAATACGCCGCTTTTGATCTGGCTCTCGGCCGCCTACTCGAACGTTTGCGTCGCGCAAAGGACAAGCGAAAGGTTCACCGTGGCGGTGCGCATCACCTCACCTCGTTGCGCGAAGCATCAGCCGATGGTTTCGCCGGCCTCGACGTGACACCGGCCTCAGCCGAGGCGTTGGGAATCAACACCGGCCCGATTGAGAATCCGCACGAGGATGACGACTACACGCCCATCCTTATTCGTCAGAAAGTCTTCGCCGCGTCTGCCATGACGCTCGATGATGCGCTCTACAACATGGAGGCCGTCGGTCACGACTTCTACCTCTACATCGATGCCGAAACGGCGCGCCCGAGTGTCGTTTATCGGCGCAAGGGCTGGCATTACGGCGTCATCTCCATCGACGAAGTTGTCGCTGCGGAGCGCGCCAGCTAGGGCTCTGGCCGGGGTGCAAACCGGCTCGATTCAGGTTTCACCGCAGTCAAACGGGTAACATAGTGGTCGGTTCGTGTCATTATCGCGAGCCGCCCATCCGACCGTTTTGTCGGTGAAGATGCATTAGGAGACGAGCGCTCGTGGCCAACATTTTGGACAAGGTACTTCGCGTTGGCGAGGGCCGTACCCTCCGCAAGCTTGAAAGCTTTGCCAGAGCCATCAACGGGCTCGAAGAAGGCTTCACGCACCTCTCAGACGAAGAGCTTCGCGGTGAAACGACCGAGTTCCGTCAGCGCTTCGCCGACGGTGAGTCGCTCGACCACATGCTCCCCGAAGCGTTCGCGGCGGTTCGAGAAGCTGCCCGCCGCACCATCGGCTTGCGTCACTTCGACGTTCAGCTCATGGGTGGAGCCGCCCTTCACCTCGGAAACATCGCCGAGATGCGCACGGGTGAAGGTAAGACTCTGGTTGCCACACTCGCCGCCTACCTCAACGCAATTGTTGGCCGTGGCGTTCACGTCATTACGGTCAACGATTACCTCGCCAGCTATCAGGGCGAGCTGATGGGTCGCGTCTACCGCGCCTTGGGCATGACCACCGGTGTGATTATTGCCGGACAAACCCCACAGCAGCGTCGCGAGCAGTACATGTGCGACATCACGTATGGCACCAACAACGAGTTCGGTTTCGACTACCTGCGCGACAACATGGCTTGGCAGTCATCTGAGCGCGTGCAGCGAGGCCACTACTTCGCCATCGTCGATGAGGTTGACTCGATTCTGATCGACGAGGCGCGTACGCCACTCATCATCTCTGGTCCGTCGTCGGGTGAGGCCAACCGCTGGTTCAGCGAATTTGCCACCATCGCCAAGTCGCTCGTCGAAGGCGAAGACTACGAA
>WLDR01000125.1 GCA_009704705.1 Actinomycetota bacterium
CCCGAGGGATTGCCGTGGCGATGATGATCGAGCCCGTTCGCGACCACCTGCTCAGCCCCACGCGACTCGACCCCGTGCGAAGCCTGGCGTTGCGCGCGGTTGACGACGCGTCGTACGGAACCGGCGTCATCAAGGGAGCCCTCCGATGGAGAGTGCTCAACGTGGTGGCACCCCGCGTTAGAGTTCCCTGGTGGCCAGTTCGTGGCCAAAAAGACGAGTCGCGTAAGCCGAAACGTTAGTTGACGAGGAGAACGATTTTTCCTCGCGTGTGACCAGCCATGTTCTCGGTCCACGCCCGCGCAACATCTTCGAGCGGGTACACGGCCGACAGGTCAACCTTGATCTTTCCCGCTTCAATCATCTGCGTGATCGCATTGAGGTCGTCGTAGTCCGGGTGCACGTCGCCCATGATGCCGCCAAGCTCCTTGACCATCGGGTTGGTGATCGAGACGAGGCGCCCCTTCGACTTCTCAGACAGAAGGGCAGGGCTGTCGGTCAACGCTTGTTCGCCGAAGAGGTCGAGCACCGCGTCGACCCCATCCGGTGCAATTTCGCGCACGCGCTCGATGAGGCCGTCTCCGTAGGTCACGGGGATTGCCCCGAGGCTCTTCAGGTAGTCGTGGTTCGCTTCCGAAGCTGTGCCGATGACGGTTGCACCCTGCGCCACAGCGATCTGCACGGCAAACGAGCCGACGCCTCCCGCGGCTGCGTGAATGACGATGGTTTCTCCGGCCTTGATTTTCAGGTCGTGGATGATCGTCTGGTACGCAGTGAGACCCGCGAGTGGCACGGCCGCGGCGTGAGCGAAGTCGAGGCTCTTGGGCTTCAACGCGATGGTGCGAAGTGGAGCCGCGACCTTCTCGGCGTAGGTACCGGCGTGAACGGTGTCCTTGCGCACGTATCCGTACACCTCATCGCCCGGGGCAAACCTGCGCACCGCAGGGCCGACACGTTCGACAACACCCGCGACGTCCCATCCAGGAATGGAGGGAAAGTGCGTTTCGAGCATGCCGTCCAGCATTCCGGCTGCGAGCTTCCAGTCGACCGGGTTCACCGACACGGCACGCACAGAAATCAGCACCCAGTCCGGCCCAACCCGTGGCTCCGGAACGTCGGTGATCTCGAGAGATTCGGGGGCACCAAACGAGTGGTAAACGACAGCTTTCACGAGTTCTTTCCTAACGGATGTTGAAGCCGGGGTTGGGGCAACTCAGACACAGAGCGTGTCCGAGCCAGTGAGAGTCAGGCGACTAGTGCGAGATTTCGAGCAGACCACGAATGTTCTTGCCCGCGAGCATGTCGTCGTATCCCTTGTTGACGTCTTCCAGGCTGTAACGCGTGGTGATGAGCTCGTCGAGCTTGAGCGACCCGCGAAGGTAGAGGTCGATGAGCTTCGGGATGTCGTAGTGCGGGTTTCCCGAACCGAACAAGCTACCCACGATCTGCTTCTGGTACAGAGTCAGTTCGAAGCTGGGGATCTCGACCAGCAGGTCGGGGCTTGAGACAGCCGTGATGACGAGGCGGCCGCCCTTACGGATCATCGCGAATCCGTCGGTCACAACCTGCTTGTCGACCAGTCCCACGGTGATGATGGCGGCGTCTGCGCCGACGCCACGGGTCTCTGACCAGACAAAGTCATGTGCTTCTGCGGCGGTGGCGAAGGCGTGCGTAGCGCCGAGCTTCAGTGCCGTGTCGCGCTTGAACTTCACGGGGTCAACGGCGACGACCAATTCTGCTCCGGCGTGCGACGCACCCTGAACAGCGTTGATACCGATTCCACCAATGCCGTAGATAACAATGCGGTCGCCTGGGCGTGTGTTGGCTGCGTTGACGGCAGATCCCCATCCGGTGGGAACACCACACGCGACGATGGCGGCCTTGTCGAGAGGCATCTCAGCAGGAAGAGGCACGACGCACGAGGCGGGGATGACGTTCCACTGCGCGAAGGTACCGAGCAGGTCGACAGCTCCAACGCCGCGGCCGCGGCCGTGCAAGCGCTGGGTTCCGTCGAGCATGGTTCCCGACATCAAGTACTGACCGTTGTCGCAGAGGTTTGTCTGACCCGTCACGCAGAAACGGCAGCGTCCACACTGCGGCATCCAGGAGGTGACGAAGTGGTCGCCCGGCTTGAGGTGACGAACTCCCGGTCCGACTTCCTCAATAACGCCGGCACCCTCGTGCCCGCCAACCATGGGCGGGGTAAAGCCAAGATCTCCGTTGCGGAGGTGCTCATCCGTGTGGCACAGGCCCGCATAATCAAAGCGAACCAGAACTTCATCTTCACGAGGTGCGTCGAGCTCAAGCTCGTCAATCTCGTAGTTTCCCGTTTCATTCCACATAACAGCGGCGCGTGTTTTCACGGTTTCTCCCTCGGGTTTGAGTACTTGTAGAGAATTCTGTAGCACGAACTCGACAAATGTCAACAGTTGCGGTGTTTTGCGCTGGTCAAACCGCCCAACCCTGTCGAGTCCACACCGCGTTACGCGCACTCCTGTGGCGAATAGCTGGGTATTCGCCACCAAATCGGATTGTTGACAGTTTCATCGATTTGTGGCATCTTTTTCAACGGTTCCAAAAAACAAAGACGTTTACACCCGAGTAGATTCCCTTGAGGAGGAATTCATGTCCGAAACTTTTCCCGCAGCAAACAAGAAGGCCGTTATCGACTTTGGTTACGACGGTCCGTTCGGCCCCTTTGCCGCCGAACTTTCGTTCAATGAGGCAGACAGCACGGTGACATTCCTGGTTACCCGTGGGTCCATGCTCGACAAGACGGAGACGTGCAGCTACGAAGCCAGCATGATCACCGAGGGAATTTGGCTCGTCATGTGGCGTGAGGCAGACGGTCTCACTGTCGTTCAGATTCAAGACTTCAACACCGGCCGAGTCACCTCTGGTGTGACAACGCCGGACCACCAGCTCGTCCAAATCAACGGTGCAATCTCGCTGCTGTAATCCCCCTATGTTCGGAGTTTTCCGAATGAGAGAAGGCACGAATGACGTCTTTCCGGGCTAGCTTGGCTCGCGCGCAAGCTTCCAAGAAAGCATTGACGCTCCCCGGAGCGTACGACGCGCTCAGCGCTCGCTTGATTCAAGCGGAGGGGTTCTCTGCCGTGTACCTCACGGGAGCTGGGCTCGCCAACTCGATGCTGGGCGTTCCAGACATCGGCTTGGTGACCGTGACCGAGCTTCGTGACCACGTTGCGCGCGTCGCCGAGACAGTGGATATTCCGTTGGTAGTCGACGGAGACACCGGTTTCGGCAACGCAGTGAACACGTATCGAACGGTGCGACTTCTCGAACGCGCGGGGGCATCAGCCATTCAGCTCGAGGATCAGGTGTTCCCCAAGAAGTGCGGTCACTTCGCCGGCAAGGCCGTGATTAGCGCCGACGAGATGGCCCAGAAGATTCACGCCGCGGTAGACGCACGCCAGAACGACGAGACGGTCATTATCGCGCGTACTGACGCCCGAGCGGTGTCAACTCTCGAGGAAGCGTTCGAGAGAGCCGAGCTGTATCGCGAAGCTGGTGCCGACGTCTTGTTTGTCGAAGCACCGGAATCTGTCGAGGAGCTTCGAACGATCGGCGCGCGCTTCGACGTGCCGCTCGTGGCCAACATGGTCGAAGGTGGCAAAACACCTCTGTGCACTGTGGACGAACTGAGCGAGATGGGCTTCTCGGCGGTGCTCTTTGCCAATGCCGCCCTGCGGGTGTCGCAGCGTGCCATCTCTGAAATGCTCAAAGAACTTCACACCACGGGCTCCACAAACGGGAGACTTGATGTGATGGCGACATGGGAAGAACGACAAAGCATGGTCGGCAAGCCCTTTTTTGACATGCTCGAAAATAAATACTCAACGAAAGAGGATTAGCCATGACTCAGGTCGACCTGCTCATCACGGGAGCACACGTCGTCTTACCCGACGGAGTTCGACAAGTTGACATTGCTGTCAAAGATGGAGTCATCTCGGCAATCGTTGAGGCCGGTGCGTCTGTAGATGCCCGCGAGGTCTTCGACGCAGCAGGTCTTCACGTTCTTCCGGGCGTGATCGACCCACACGTTCACCTTGGCCCCAACATCACGTACCCTCAGTCGCCTGAAGACGCCGCTCCCGAATCGCGTTCGGCGGCAGCCGGTGGCGTCACGGCGATGCTGAGCTACCTCATGACGGCTCAGCCCTACGAAGACGTCTTCCCCATTGCGAAGGCCGCGATGGAAGCAGACTCGGTCATCGACTTTGGCTTCCACTTTTGCGTTGTGACCCGCGAACAACTCGAATCGATTCCTCACTACGCGAAAGACTTGGGCGTCAGTTCATACAAGTTCTTCATGAACTTCCGTGGTGAAGAAGGTGCCTACCTCGGCCTCCCCGGCAACGACGACGGATTCCTCTTCGACCTGATGGAGGCATGTGCCGCCAACGGAACGATGCTTGACCCACACGCGGAAAACATCGAGTTGGTATGGCGCCTTCGTGCAGCCGGACTCAAGGAGGGCAAGAACCCTCTCGACTCGTGGAACCTGAACCGCCCCGACTACATCGAAGCCGACGCTCTCAGCAAACTGGCCTTTCTCGGTCGCGTCACCGGAGCCAGCCTTTACGCGGTGCACACCTCCAGCGCGCTGTCTCTCGATGTGCTGGAGATGGGGCGTTCGCGCAACGACAACATCTTTATCG
>WLDR01000126.1 GCA_009704705.1 Actinomycetota bacterium
GCCAAACCGGCTTCGATGAGAGAGCGGTCGCTGTAGGCGCGGCCCGCAAACGTCAGACCGACCGGCATGCGGATGTCGTCGGTGATGCCCATCGGCACGGTCAGCGTTGGCACGCCCATGTGACGAATCGCGTAATTGCCATTCGAGAAGAGCACGCCGTTTTTCCAGGCGGCATCGGCCGAAGCTAGGTTCGTGTCGGCATCCGCCGGGCCGAGGTCCGCGTTTGCAGGGAATGCGACTAAGTCGTAACCGTTGTCGTCCATCCAGGATTCGAGCAATTGCCGGCGCAACTCTTCGAGTGCGCGCAAACCGTCCCCGTAGTCGGAACGCTCATGCGGATGCTGTAACCCAGCCCGCGCCAAACCGACAGTGACCCGATAACGGTCCTCATAGTTCTCAACCTCGGCGTAGCGGTCTGGCAGGGAACCGGGCGGAGGAGGGAAGATCTGGTCTGGGTCGACATCGGCAAGGCGTGCGCATGCCGGGTCGTCATTGGCGACCAGAAAGTCATCCCAGCCGAACGCGAGCAACTCGTTGAACTCGAAGTTCATCCATCCCTCAGGCAGCACGCCGAGCTGTTCAATGTTCTCGCCCGCCGGAACACCACCCTCATATGCCTCAACAAGGGGGAAGTCGGTGGGCACGACCTCGGCACCGAGCGACCGCAAACGTTCTGCTGCCTTTTTCCACAATTCGAGGATGCTCTCGCGCGTGTGGATGTCCATCTCAGCCCCCTCGCCCACATATACGCGTGGGACCGCGATGCGTTTTCCGGCCAGGGACGTCGAAACTCCGGTGGTCTCGGGTAGGGCCGACCACGACGAAGGCGCATTGACCAGATGAAGGGGCAGCTCAACAAACGGTTGGTCAAGCCAGAAGTCACCTCGAGGTGCCGGATCGACCTGCAACAACGGGTCAAGCAAGTGGCAGAGGTCTGCGACCGAACGCGCATAGGGCGTCACCACGTCGCGCAGTGCGAAAAGCGGCCAGACGCCACGCATCGAAATCACGCCGCGGGACGGCGTGTAGGTGACAACGGCATTGTTGGATGCCGGTGATCTTCCCGACGACACCGTCTCGGTTCCGAGCGAGAATGCAGCGAAATTGGATGCGACTGAGACGCCCGAACCTTGTGAGGAGCCTGACCCAAACGCCGCCGCCAAGAAGTTGGGATTGTATGGACTCTCTGCCCGGCCGTGCACACCTCGCTGCATGCCACCATCGGCCATCGGTGGCATATTCGTTCGGCCAAGCAACACAGCACCGGCGCGTCGAAGTTGCTCAATGGCGAACGAGTCCTCTTTGGCGCGCAACGCGACAAAGGCGGGCGATCCGGCAGCTACCGTCATGCCGGCAACTCGGTAGTTGTCTTTGACCGCGAACGGAATGCCGTCGAGAGGGCCGAGTTGCTCACCTCGGGCGCGCCGCTCATCGGACTCTCGGGCCTGAGCTCGCGCATCCGGATTCAGAATCGGCACCGAGTTCAGTTGCGGGCCCGCCTTGTCTAAGCGATCAATGCGGTCAAGGTAGAAGTCGACGAGGGCAACACTCGTCGTTGTGCCGTCTCGAAGGGCACTCTTGATGTCGCTGATGCTGGCCTCATACGGGCTGAATCCGTCGGGTTCGTGTGCGCTCTGGTTCATCGGTGGCCTCCTCTCACAAAGCTAGCAATTCTGCGGTGACGGTTATGTCGTCAGGGACTAGTCTCTCTTTCATGTTTCTTGTTGAATTGAACTGGCTCGCCATTCTCGTTGCCTGGATTGTTGCATTCATCGCTGGAGCCATCTGGTTCGGCCCGAAGACCTTCTTCCCGACCTGGTGGAAGGCGATGGGTCGCGACGCGAACGACATGAACGTTGGCGGAAACCCTCTCGTGCTCTTCGGCTCGACCGCAATTGCCGCTCTCGTTCAGGCCGTTGCCGTGGCGTCGGTCATTCACTTCTATGCCGCTGCGGACCCCTCGTTTGGTCCGCTCGCTGGTCTGCTCACGGGGCTCTCGCTCGGCGTCGGCTTCGCGGCAGCGACCTCACTCAGTCACCGGCTGTTTTCTAGCCAAAACTTCAAGGTGTGGATTATCGAAGTCGCCAGCGACACGCTGAATCTCGCACTGATGGGTCTCATCATCGGTTCGTGGCGCTAGCCGAAAGACGCTACTTGACTTGATTCACCGTCAGAATAATCGACGGAATTGCCGGCCTGTTGGGGTTAGTTTGAGCTTCCTGAAACCAGATATTCGTGAATCCACCATCGGTTGACCACATCAACTGCCATTGATCGCACGTCGCCGAGCAGGTCACGGGCACAAAGAAATTCCACGCAGCTACGTGCTTTTGTCCGTTTGACACGAGTGTGATGTCGGTATTTGTGTTCGGCTCATCGACTCCGTTCTTGCGGAGCCAAATGCTTACTGTGTTTGCGGAACCACCCTGCGTGCGCAATAGCTGTGCAGAAAAAGCGATGTTGTAGACCCCCGGGCGGGTGAATGTAACATACGACGAACGACCCGGCGCGTCTCCCGAGCCCGATTCAACGCTTATCCCTTGATTGAGCGAGGCATCAGAAGAACCAAAATAAATCGGATACGCCGTGTCCTGACCCACGGAGACAGAGCCAGAATGACCCTGTGTCGTGAGATCCCAGAATGAGCCCGAGTCACCGAACCCAGAAGTTCCCGCAGGGCCGTCATTGCCTTGAATTCCCTGCTCCCCTTGAGGTCCCGCGCTTCCCCGGGGCCCTGGCGAGCCGGCGGGGCCAACGAGCGACAGCAAAAAGAGCTCTTCCGAGCCTGCATGACCGCTCAACTTCCAGACCTCGTAAGCACTTAGTCCAGGTGCGCCTGTGGCGCCTGCCGCTCCAGTGGGTCCCGTGTCTCCAGGGGTACACGTACCTTGGGGGCCTGCAGCACCGGCTGGGCCGGTCGCACCTCGCAGAGACTCGAGAAACACTGAGACTCCTCCAACGCCACCATTGTTGACCCAGACGTCGAAAGCGCTATTGCCTTGCGCCCCAGTGAGCCCGACAAGTGAATCGAAGAAATCGTCGATCGTGCCCACGTTGCCACTCAGAACCCAAAGGTCGTATGCCGAAAGCCCTGCGGCTCCGTCCTCACCGCCGAGCCCTTGGAGTGATTCAAGAAACTGTTGAG
The DNA here is from genome assembly GCA_009704705.1 of Actinomycetota bacterium. Taxonomy (GTDB): domain Bacteria; phylum Actinomycetota; class Actinomycetes; order Actinomycetales; family Microbacteriaceae; genus RFQD01. The sequence goes on from WLDR01000126.1 coordinate 3,146, forward strand.
GCGAGCCAGAGTTACCTGCCTCTAGCCAAAGTTGATACGCGCTCGAACCCTGCGGTCCCGTGGGTCCTGTGACGCCGTTTGAACCGATGAATTCCTGCGAGGGAGGTGAAGACACGCCCACCAAGGAATCGAGGAAATCTTGAAGCGACCCGGTGTTTCCGACAGTGAGCCACAAGTCATACGCGCTGAGGCCGGCAGGCCCAACTTGCCCTGTCGCACCACTCGGTCCCGCTTCGCCAGCCGGGCCAACCACACCGGTCGAGACGCACGAGCCCGCACTCAAGCCACCCGAAACATTTCGAAGCATGAGGACGAGGATGAGCGCCACAACGGCCACCAAAAAACTCACGACCGCGAGTGGAGTAGAGGCCGAGAAACGCCTTTTTCGAGCGTCACTGTTTTCTCGACCGGGTGCGCTCAAACCTTGTGACGACATCTTTGCCCCCCTACTTCACTTAGAAGACTAGAGGAACTCTTGTCAAAATAGAATCGTCGGGTGAGCTCGCAATCGATCGTGGTGGAAGAGGGTCGTCGGTTTGATGTCGGCCTGAACTGGGTGGTTCGCGTTGTTGCAGTGATTGGTGCACTTCTTTGCGTTGGCCTTCTCAGCGTGGCGGGCAACCCGATCATTCACGGGCATCCGGCTTACTGGATTGCCCTCGCGCTGACCTTCATCGTGTCGTTGGCCGCGATGGTTCGCACGTTTTGGAATCGTCGCACCAACTCCACGGTGCGCCGAATCGGGCGCAGTCTGCTTGTAGTTCTCAGCATCGGCTGGCTTGCCATCGTCGGTTGGCTGATGCCTGCAGGTGCCACAGACACGGCGCTCCAAGCTCTCGCTTCCGACAGCTCGGTCACAGTTGTTGACAGCCCGACCCAAGTGGCGCTCATCCCCTCTTCGGACGTCGGGGCAACCGGGTTCCTGTTTCAACCCGGCGCCAAGGTGGATGCGCGCGCCTACGTCAGCGCCTTACGGCCCTTGGCGTTGGCAGGCCACGTGATCGTCATCGCGAAACAGCCGCTGGGCATCGCCTTTCTCGCCACCAACGCGATTGATTCCGCTCGAAGTGAGTTTCCCGACGTGACCAAGTGGGTTGTCGGCGGGCACTCGCTCGGAGGCACAGTGGCAGCACTGCAAGCTGCTGGCGCGCAGGTTCAGTCGAGTGATTCCGGCTCGGCGTCGGTTGCCCCCATTGTCGGCTTGGTCTTGTTTGCGTCGTACCCCGCAGCTGACATGAGCGACTCAAACATGCCGGTCTTGTCTCTGTCTGGCGAAAAGGACGGGCTGTCAACGCCCGACGCAATTGCAGCGAGCAGACCAAACCTGCCGAGCTCGACCACGTTCATCGAGATTCCCGGCGCAAACCACGCATCATTTGGAGACTACGGAATGCAGTTCGGTGACGGAGTGGCAACCGCCAGCTTGGCGAACGCCCACGCCGCGATTACGAAGGCGACACTCGACTTCGTCAATGCGCACTAGAACGTGAACGCCCTCACC
>WLDR01000127.1 GCA_009704705.1 Actinomycetota bacterium
AGTCGCGACAGTGTTGCCACTCATTGCATGGGTGGCGGGTATCCCCGATGCCATGGTGCCTCTGGGCGTGGGGGCCCTTTTCGTGGGAATCTCGGAGTCGAACATCCACCCAGAGCACCGGGGCCGAATAATGTTGTGGGCCACAGCGTGGCTCACGGCATTGAGCGCACTCGGCTTCCTCGTCGCCGAGAGCGCGGTGTTGGTGGTAATCGCATCCGTTCTCGTCGCGGCTGCGACCGGATGGGCAGGCGTTGCCGGGCCGCGTCCGACGCTCATCGGTGTGCTCTCGCTGGTGCTATTTACGATCACCGTGGGTCTGCCTGAGAGCGTCGAACTCGAGGTGTCGTTTGTCGCAATGGTGGGGCTCGGTGGATTAGTTCAGACCGCCCTGTTCGCGGTCACCAACGTTGCGCGCCGAAACCGCGGTGGCCCCGCGCCCGAGCGTGAGCCAACGACGGTCTGGTTTCGCGTGACGCACCCTGGCGCACAGCGCCCCACCTTTATTCGCCACGCGGTGAGCATGGGAGTGGCTATCGGCATCGCGACGGCCATTTCACAGTTCGTGGATGTTCCCCATCAGTACTGGATTCCGATGACGGTCGCGTGGATCTTCAAGTCAGACCAGAACGCCACCGTCGTGCGCGTGGTTGAACGCATGGTCGGAACGTTGTTGGCTATCGGCTTTGCATTTCTCTGGGGCGTTTTCGTTCCCGCGCCCGACGTGGCGCTTTTTGCGGCAGTGGCTGTCGGTGCGTATCTGTTGCTCGCATTCCTTACAAGCAACTACTCGATTGCCACGTTCGGGGTGACCACTTTCGTGCTCGCGCTTTTTGCCATCGCAGGCGACCTCTACGAAGAAACCGTCATCTTCCGACTTGAGGCAACACTCGGAGCCGGGTTGATCGTTGTCGTCGTCGTGTTCATGATGAAGATATGGGGACGCAGGATTTGACCGCGCAATGACGGGGCCGAGCATGAATCATCCCGAAAGGGCCACAAAAGCACGCGCGCTCCTCGCAGCGACTCATTTTCCTCAAGCGCTCGCCATGGTGCTTCTGATGACGATCTCGACCGCCATCTGTGGCGGAACATGGTGGAGCGTGGTGCTCGTACTGCTGGCCAGCGCGGCCGGCCAGGCAACAGTCGGGTGGACAAACGATGTCTCTGACGCGAACGCGGACCGTGCGGCGGGGCGCACCACGAAGCCGACGGTGCAAGGGGACGTGCGCCCCGAAGACCTTCGCGTCCCCATTCTCGTCAGCGCATCTCTGACGATTCCGTTGTCCTTTGTGGCCGCCGGATGGGTCGGGGGCGGCGCGCACATCGTCGCCGTATTGAGTGCGCTGGTCTACAACTTCTGGCTTTCCCGCACAATCTGGTCATGGCTCCCGTACGTTGTTTCCTTCGCGCTCATGACTGTTTTCATTGCTCAGGCAAGCTCGCGCCCACTGTGGCCCACGTGGCCCGTCGTCTGCCTCAGCGTTCTGGTAGGCGTCATTGCCCACCTCTTTAACGCCATTCCCGACATCGACATTGATCGACGGATGAGTCTGGGCGGACTCGCCGTGTCACTTGGCAAGAGAAAGTCAGTTGTTGTCGCAATCGTTCTGATCGCTCTCGCCGTGGCGTTTCTGGGTTGGGTGGTTGTCGACATTGCCTCGAGCGTGTGAGTGAACAGACTCGTTGCACTCGAATTTCACCCACTCCTTATGGGTTGCGAAGAATTCAAGACTGCTGCCAGCGCAGGTGTTCAAGAATCACAGTGTCTTCTTCTTGGTTCAATACTGCGTCCCACGCAAGGTAATCATCGAGTTGCGCTACGTCGGTCGCGAACTTAGCTTCTTTTGCGGCGAGTTCGCTGAGTGACTTCGACCAATAGTGGTTGATCCGCAATTTCGCATGGGTCGGCAGATGGCGGCCGCGATGAAAAGTCTTCCCGTTCTCGTCGACCAAGACCCCAAAAAACTCGGTGGGTTGATGCACGTGGTACTTGCGAATCATGCGCGGACGCACGATGCATTTCACCTGAAGTATGTTCCCCGAGATCACGCGTCCTCGTTCCCCAAAAAAGTCTTGATTCTGGAATCGAAAGATTTCTGCAGCCTCATTGAGCGTGGTGGGGAATCGCGCGGAGCGCTGAAACCCGCGGAGGACACCTGCTTTTGGCGGGGTTTCGTTGCCCGACGATCCGAAAATACGCCACCAGATTGCGACCCCGGCAACGAGTGGGTTCCGCGGCAAATTGTCCACTACGCGTCCATTCGGCGAGAACAGGAACTCGTCCGAGTCAATGAACGCGACCCAGTCACATTCGCCTCGTGCGGCTTTGAGTCCTTCGTTGAACGCCGCCGGTTGCCGTCCCTGCGTGAACAGCGGGTGGTCATTGGTCGTGCCCAGGGTGACAATGCCGGAACGGATGAAGGGCTCGAGGACGGCCCGTGACTTGTCAGTTGATCTGTCGTCAAACAAGAAGAAACGCGAGAATCCTTGTGCTTGGTGGAACAGAAGCCACTCCTCTAGATTCGCACCCTCGTTTTGGAAAACGGAACAAATCCCCAGCCTCGTCATGCAAACCAGACTAAAGCTCGCGGCGGATCGTGTCTCGGGCTACTCCGACGAGCTGGCGGCGACGCATGAGGCCGACAGCAACTACACCAGCAGCGAGTAGACCTGCGCTGAGCGCCAGATTGGTGCCGATAACCGACGCGTCTGCGCCCGTGTCTGCCAGGCTCGCGCACGCCGACTTCGTCATGTTGCTCACTTGGAGTCCGAATACGAAATCGGAGAGGTTGACGCCGTACCAGAGCGCAGTGACTCGGCCCTGTGCGTCCTCGACGAGCCCCAGGTTTATCGACATGTCATACGCACTCGCGGGGTTGAGTGGGGCAGACCAGTCGAGGCCATTCACCGAGGTGCTCGACTGAACAAAAAAGGTCGATTGCGCCGCGTCTGACCCGGTCCACGTTGCGACGATCTGACCGCATGCATCCTCGCTCAATTGGGCGCGACCAAAAGGCGCGTAGTCGCCCTCGGCGCTGATTTTCACAGGGGATGTCCACGACGCACCGTCTTGAGACGACGTGACGCGCACCCCATCGCTTCCGTCCGTGCCCGACAGCCAGGAGAGCAGAACCGTGCCGGACGGACTGGTGAACACGCCCGGGCCGCCACCATCGCCACTTCCGTGACTGACGAGGGGTGACCACGTTGCCCCGCTCTGTGAACTTCGAGACTTTATTTGCGGACCCGTTCCCTGTTCGCTCTTCCACGCTGCTACCGCGAGACCGTCAGACGTGGTTGCCAGTGTTGACTCCCTCGCGTCTTCGCCCACGGTCGAGAGAACCTCCGCGAAACTCCATGATCCCGGAGTCGTTGACGTGCTCGCTTCGACCACGATGTACTCGGTCACCTGACCGTCGTCGGCATTCCAGATTGCGGTGAGCCGGTTCGAATCGTCCACCACAATTTGGGGTGCCCACGGACACCGTCCGACGTCCGTCGTCACGGGAACAGCGGGTGTCCACGACTGTCCGTCTGTCGATGTGCTGGAGTCAATCGAGCAGGCACCTTGGTTTTCCCAGAGTGCGGTGACACGCCCCGTCGGGTCGGCCACGATCGCCAGGCTGTCATACCGGCCTTCGTTTGGGGTCACCTTGACAGCAGGCAACCACGACACACCGTCGAACGTGTTGGACCAAATAATGGGGTCGTTGCCCGAATAGTCCAACCACAGGGAGGTAATCCGGCCCGCGTTGCCGACGGCGAGAACGGCGTTGGAGACATCCTTGTTGGCCGGCGTAAAGTACTCGGGCTCTGTCCAGTCCACGCCGTTGAGTGACGTGCGTGATGCCATCCGGTAGTTGTTGTTGTCAACGGTCTTCCACACGACCATCATGCGACCCTGAGAGTCGATCATGAGTGGGTTGGCCGGGACATTGTCATACGGAAACTCAGCACTAGTGATGTTGACCGGGGTCGACCACGGCCACTCGGCTACGGCGTGTGCCGCCAGCGACGAACTCACGCCGATCACAAGTGCCACGGCACTTGCCGCCACGCCAAGGCTCTGCTTCTTCATTCTCTCTCCCAGATTGATGACGTGCAATAGCCGCAGATGTGATCCTGTTTAGAAGACAATACCCCAAGTTTATAAGTTGCTAGCAAACTTGATATGCGTGCCTTTTGTTCATTCGCGACCGAATGGCCGACGCGGTGCCAGAGCCCGTGCTTCGCCATGGCTTTATACACTTGAGGCATGGTGACTGCTAGGCAGAACTTTCAGGGGTCAGCGCGGCCGACGAGTAGTCGACAGGCGGCTTACACCGCGCGCAATAGGGCCGCCCTGGTGTCAGCAGCGCAGGAGGTGCTCTCAGAATTTGGCACCAACGGCACGGTCGAACAGCTTGTCGCCCAGGCCCAGATCTCGCCGGCCACGATCTACAACTACTTCGAGAACAAAGACGCGCTCCTCAAGGAAGCGCTCAACCAGATCTGGCACGATTGGGTGCTCTGGGCTTACGACGGGAAACGACCCGGAGAAAGCTTCGGGGACATGATTGATGTGTGTCGAAAGCTCTTCCGCGTTGGGCA
>WLDR01000128.1 GCA_009704705.1 Actinomycetota bacterium
AACCAGGCACGACGAAAAGCCGTTGGCGTGTTCGCCAGAAGTTGTGACGTCACGCGCACAACACCTCACGAACCGCGGCCGGCACTGCGTCGGCAACGTCGAGTGCGGCGATAGGCCCGCCGGCGGATGCGATGCTCGCGGCACGCCCATGCACAAAAACAGCAGCAGCAGCACACCGTGCAAGCTCGCGTGCCGACGCAGGTTCGTTCGTCGCAATCACGGCTCCCATGATGCCTGCCAGCACATCTCCGGTACCTGCGGTCGCGAGCCATGTCGTCGGCGACGTCACGGCAAACTCGGTGAGACCATCCGAATCCGTGGCCGCGATGTGGGTCACGTGACCCTTGAGACACACCACGACTCCGAGTTCGGTCGCCGCGCGAGCCGCGGCCCGCGCCGGATCCTGCGCGACGATGTCTTCTGACCATTCAGCAGGGTTCGCAGCGACATCCGTCATCAATCGTGACAGCTCTCGTGCGTGCGGGGTAATGACCACCCGCTCACGAAACGGTAGTTCTGTGACGAGGTTGAGTGCCCCCGCATCGAGCACGACGTGCGAGCCCATGCCGATTGCCACCTTCATCATCGACTCGGTTTCAGAGTCTGCGATTGGCCAAGAGACCCCGGAACCGAGAACCCACGCACGAACGCCGCCGATGCCCAGCACCGTTTCGGGCCTGCGAGCGAGAACCAGCCGGCCGACCGCTTTCGGGCCGACGTAACGCACCATGCCAACGCCGGTTCGATAGGCGGCGGATACACCGAGCACGGCCGCGCCCGGATACTCACGCGATCCCGTGACGAATCCGACCACACCGCGCGAATACTTGTCGTCGGTTTCGCGCGGAATCGAAATCACGTTGCGCGCGTCAGCGACGCCAAACTCAGTGGTGTCTCGCGCGCTCACAGACTCAACGATAGTTTGTTGAAATGAGCCAGCCCGCACTCTTCGAACCGTTCACGATTCGCAACGTCACCATGCGCAACCGCATTTGGGTCGCACCGATGTGTCAGTATTCGTGTTTCAACGAAGACGGCATTGTCGGCGACTGGCACATGGCACACCTCGGTTCGTTCGCAATCGGAGGTGCGGGGCTCGTCCTCGCCGAGGCAACTGGTGTGACGCCCGAAGGGCGTATCACTCCGCGATGCCCCGGCTTATGGAACGACGAACAGATCGCTGCCTGGAAACGAGTGGTCGACTTCATCGCGTCGCGAGGCGCCGTTCCGGGAATCCAGCTGGCGCATGCCGGGCGAAAAGGGAGTGACTCCCCTCCGTTTGATTACGAAGGCAAGTCGGGCACGGTTCCGATCACGGCTGGCGGATGGAAGTCTGTCGCCCCATCGGCAATCGCCTACCCCGGTCACGACGTGCCGCATGCGCTGACCATTTCGGAGATTCAGGTGATTGTTGACGCGTGGGCAAGTGCGGCTCGTCGCGCGGTCGCCGCCGGCTTTCGCGTAATCGAAATTCACGCAGCGCACGGGTATTTGTTGCACGAGTTTCTCTCGCCACTGTCGAATCAGCGCACCGACGACTACGGCGGGCCCCTCAAGAATCGGGCACGACTCCTCCTCGAGATTGTGTCAGCGATGCGCGCCGAGATGGGCGACGACATCCCTCTGTTCATTCGCTTCAGCGCGACCGACTGGACGGAGGGCGGCTGGAACGAACAGGAAACGAGCATCGTTGCCGATTGGGCCCTCGAGCGCGGCGCCGACCTCGCCGACATCTCCTCCGGCGGCAATGTCTCTGGCATCAAGATTTCTGTTGGTCCGGGTTACCAAGTTCCCCTTGCCATGCACGTCAAAGAGCACTCGAAAATGCCGGTGTCCACCGTGGGGCTCATCACAGAACCTCAACTTGCGAACGAGATCGTTGAGAGCGGCAAAGCGGATGCGGTGCTCATCGGACGCGAAATGCTCCGTGACCCGCACTTCGCCCTGCGCGCGGCAATCGAGCTTGGCGCCGACATCTCATACTGGCCCGGTCAGTATGAGTGGGCGCGTCCGCGCAAGGCATAGCCAGCACACCGGGCGCACGTGCGGCGAGCCCGCGCGCAACAAAGTGCTACAGGCGACGACGGGTCGCGTCGTCCACGGTTCCGACGAGTTCTTCAATGATGTCTTCAAGGAACAGCACACCGGTCGTGACGCCGTTACCGTTTGTCACCTGCGCCAGGTGCAGTCCGAGGCGCTGAAGCTCCGCGAGGGCATCCTCGAGGTCAAGCTCTTCGGGCATAGCGGGCAGTTGACGGATGCGCTTTGCCGGGATGCGCGCATCGGCGGGCATGCTGCCGGACTCATCTTCGCTGCTCAAGATGTCCTTGAGGTGCACGTAACCGTCGATGTCCCCCGCCTCGTCGAGCACGACATAACGCGAGAAGCCGTGTTTGGCAACAACCTGTTCGAGCTCAGCCACCGTCGAATCGATGGTCAGCGTGACCAGCTTGTCGAGCGAGATGGCAACGTCGCGTGCCTTCTTCGTCGTGAATTCAAAAGCGGCGTTGAGGGCTCCCGACGAGTCTTCGAGCGTGCCCTCCGCCGTCGATTGCTCAACGATCGTGGCGACCTCTTCGAGCGTGAAGGCGCTCGCGGCTTCGTCACGCGGTTGCACTCTAAACAGACGCAAGACGGCGTTGGCGATTTCGTTCAGGACGAAGATGATGGGGCGACAGACTCGTGCGACGAAAACAATCGGGCCCGCAAGAAGAAGAACGGCGCGATCCGGAACCGAGAAGGACGCATTCTTGGGCACCATCTCACCGAGTACAACGTGCAAGAAGGTGACGATCACGAGGGCCACTCCGAAACTGATCGCCGAGATTGCCTCTTTTGAAAGGGCGACGCCCTGGAGCCAGTCCTCCAAGAGGTAGTGAATGGCCGGCTCGGACACGTTGAGAATCAGCAGCGAGCACACGGTGATGCCCAGCTGACACGTTGCCAGAATCAAGCTCACGTTTTCCATCGCCCAGAGTGCCGTCTTGGCGCTTCGGCGACCCTTGTCGGCTAACGGTTCGATTTGTGAGCGACGAGCGGCAACAACTGCGAATTCTGCGGCAACAAAGAACGCGTTGGCGGCGAGCAACACCCACAACCACAACAGTCCGGAGTAGTCAGTCATTACTTGTCACCGCCCGGGGTCTCAGATGGCGCGATCGGCGTTGGCGTGAAACGGATTCTGTCGATGCGCCGACCTTCCATACGAACCACGGTGAGTGTTCCATCCGGGGTCGACACCTCATCGCCCACCTTGGGTACTTCGCCGAGTTCGCTCATGACGTATCCGGCAGCAGTTTCATACGGGCCCTCATCGGGAATCTCGAGCCCGATGCGGTGCTTCACTTCGTCGGGGCGCAGCACGCCGGGGAATGTGATCACGCCTCGCGCTGTGACAATGCCCGCGCGCGTTTTGTCGTGCTCGTCGCTTACTTCGCCGACGAGCTCTTCGACGAGGTCTTCGAGCGTTGCTATCCCCGCGGTGCCGCCGTATTCGTCGACAACAATCGCGAGCTGGTATCCGCGACCACGCAATTCAGTCATGAGCGAGTCGAGTTGCATCGTCTCGGGAACGCGAAGCGGCTCGGTCATCATGAGTGCCGAGACAGGAACCTCATCGCGCTTATCGCGCGGCAGTGCGAGCGCGTACTTCACGTGGACAATTCCGACCACGTCGTCGAGCGTCTCGTCAATAACCGGAAAACGCGAGAATCCCGTCGTACGTGACAATTCGAGAACGGCGCGTGTGGGGTCATTCGCGTTCAGCGCCGCCATGCGCGGACGAGGTGTCATCACATCGGACGCGGTCAATTCGTTGAACGCAAGTGTGCGATTGAGCAGCGTCGCAGTGTCTTCCTCGAGCTTGCCCGCTTGGGCTGATCGTCGAACCAGGCTGGCGAGCTCGTCTGCGGAGCGCGCAGCCGAGAGCTCTTCTTTCGGTTCGATTCCAACTGCGCGCAAGATCTTGTTTGCACTCGAGTTCAGCGTCCATACCACTGGGCGGAAGAGGGTTGTGAAACCCATTTGCAATGGCATGACGAGCTGTGCCGTGCGCAATGGAATCGCGAGCGCAAAGTTCTTTGGAATGAGCTCGCCGATGAGCATCGACAACAGGGTCGCAAACGTAACGGCGATGACGGTTGCGCCCGAGCTCAACGTGGCCATCGGCCAACCCCAGGGCTCAATCAACGGGAGGAGCATGGTGACAATGGCAGGTTCCATAATGAACCCGGTGAGCAGCGTGGTCAGCGTGATGCCCAACTGGGCACTCGACAAATGAGTGGATGTGCGACGCAGGCCGCGGATGACCAGACCGAGTCCGCGCTCACCGCGCGAGGCACGCGCCTCAAGGTCAGAGCGGTCGAGGTTCACCATGGCGAACTCGGCGGCAACGAACACGCCAGTACCAAGTACAAGCACGAGGCCGATACAGAACATCACCCATTCGGAACTCATCCGTTCAATACTACGGGCGCTGTGTCGCACAAGAGGAATCGGAATAAGGCATAGGCTTTGAAGCGGTGCGTTGGCCTCAGCGCTGAAGACGTGCCACGAAAAGAACAGGCCACTACGAGAGAGATTTCACGT
>WLDR01000129.1 GCA_009704705.1 Actinomycetota bacterium
ATCGAGGCCGCCCATGAAGGGGCGAAGCGCTTCGGGAACAATGACCGATCCGTCGGCCTGCTGGTGTGTTTCGAGAATTGCCACGAGCCATCGCGTGGTCGCGAGAGTTCCGTTGAGTGTGGCCACCGGTTCGGTCTTGCCCGATTCGGCGCGGAACCGTGTCTGCAGTCGTCGTGCCTGAAACGTCGTGCAGTTCGAGGTCGACGTCAGTTCGCGATATGCGTCCTGGGTGGGAATCCACGCCTCAATGTCGAACTTTCGCGCAGCCGACGAACCGAGGTCTCCGGCGGCAACATCGATCACTCGGTAGGCGAGCCCCAGTTTCTGCAACATCGCCTCTTGCCACGCAACCAGGCGGTCATGTTCGGCTTCGGCTTCGTCGGGGTGGGCATAAACGAACATCTCTAGTTTGTTGAATTGGTGCACGCGGATGATCCCACGCGTGTCTTTGCCGCCAGACCCGGCTTCGCGTCGGTAACACGTTGACCATCCGGCGTAGCGCAGGGGGCCACCGCTCACGTCGACGATCTCGTCGGCGTGGTAACCCGCGAGCGCAACCTCGCTCGTACCGGTGAGGTACAGGTCGTCGGCCGGAAGGTAGTAAATCTCGTCGGAGTGTGCACCGAGGAACCCCGTGCCATTCATGATTTCAGGTCGAACCAGAGTGGGCGTTATGAGCGGCGTAAAGCCGGCCTCAAGAGCTTGGTCAAGCGCCATGTTCATGAGCGCGAGTTCGAGACGGGCACCAACACCCTTCAAGAAGTAGAAGCGCGCGCCCGACACTTTGGCTCCACGAACCGTGTCGATGGCGTCGAGGCCCTCGCCGAGTTCGAGGTGATCTTTGGGTTCAAAGTTGAACTGCGCCGGCGACCCGTGCGTGCGCAGAGTGACGAAATTCTCTTCACTTCCGGCGGGAACACCGTCGATAACGAGGTTTCCCAATCGTGAGACGGCGAGTGAATAGGCCTCTTCCGCCATGTTGGCCGCCGTATTCGCGTCTTTCACCCGCTGGGCAAGCTCGGCTACTTCGGCGAGCAAGGCCTTCTTCTCATCGCCCTGAGCTTGGCCAACTTTCTTGCTGAACACGTTCTGCTCGGCTCGTAGGGTTTCGAATTCGGTCAGTGCTAAACGACGGGACGTGTCGGCGCTAATCGCAGCATCAACGAGCGCGACATCGTCGCCACGCGCCGTCTGCGAACGTCGAACCACATCGGGGTTGTCGCGAAGAAGTGCGGGGTCAATCACAGGGGCAAGTCTACCGAGCGCGCTATGAGCCAAGAATTCCGTCGAGCCACGCTCGGGCATCCACGAACACCTGGTCGGCGTAGCGATCTTCGTGCTCGATGGGGGCGCGGTCGGCGCGGGGATACGAGCCCAAGAAGATGACCTTCGGGCTGAAGCGACGCAGACCGAGCAGTGCATCGGACATGCGCTCATCGCGGGCGTGACCGTCGGCGTCAATCACAAACCGGTAGCGACCGAACTTGTCGCCGATTGGGCGGGACTGAATGAGGCTGAGGTTTACCCCGCGCGTGGAAAATTGCTCGAGCATGTCGAGAAGTGCGCCGGCACGATCATCCGGAAGCTCAATAATCAAGCTCGTCTTGTCATGACCCGTGGGTTCGGGCAAATCAGCGGTCTTGCTGACGAGCACGAAGCGCGTCTGTGCGTTGGGGTTGTCGCCCACGTTTTCGGCGAGAACCTCGACGTCGTAGTGCTTCGCTATACCGGGCGGCGCGATGGCGGCCTCGGCGGTCGTCGTGTTGAGCAGATCAGCCGCAGCTGCCACGTTGCTTGGGCTGGGAATGTGCCCGTGGTGCGGAATTGTCTTTTCAAGCCACGCGCGACACTGGGCATAGGCCACGGGATGCGCGTTCACAACCTTCACATCGGCGAGCGCAGTGCCTCGACGGGCAACGAGGTCGAATCGAACCGGAACGAGATACTCACCAACGATTCGAAGTCCCGGGATGTTCGCCAACGCGTCTTGCGTTGCCGTCACCCCACCCTCAACCGAGTTTTCGATGGCGATCATGGCTGCGATGGATTGACCCGTCACGACGTCATCCAGCGCTTCGCCCACGTTGTTTACTGGGCGCCACTGAGCCCCGGCAGCCTGCGGAACCTGCGCGAGCGCAGCTTCCGTGAATGTGCCGGCGGGACCGAGGTAGCTGAACGAATTGACCATCCCACACAGACTACCGGCGGAGGCAAAAGGCCGGGCGTTGGTTCGGGCTGCGTTATCCCTGGTCGAGATAGCGCGGCGCGGGGTCCAGTCCGAAGAATTGTTCCAATGTCGGGGTTCCGGTGTTGTGCATTTCGGTGGCCAATTCAACCCCGACGAATCGGTAGTGCCACGGCTCGAACTCGTAGCCGGTGATTTCAATGAATCCATCCGGGTAGCGCAGAACGAATCCGAAGCGCCAGGCGTTCGCCGCCAGCCACTGTCCCGCTTGCATTTCGGCAAAACACGTCTGCACTGCGCACTGACCAGAGATATCGCCGATGTCTGCGGCGAGGCCCGTTTGGTGCTCACTGTGGCCCGGGCGTGCCGTGAGCGTGTCGTCGCCACGGTACAGCTCTGCCTGAGTGTCGTAGCTACGGTAAACGCTTTGCAGCATCATCTCGCCGCCGGTTTCACTCGTGTAGGCCGCGAACATCGTGGTGAGCGCATCCGCCGCCTCGGTGCGAAGGGTCGACGCGAAGGCATACGGCACCGGAGCATCACTGATCGGGCTCGGTACATAATTCGGGTCAGCAAGCGGCCGATGCTTGTTCACGATGACCCACAGACTGTTGGGGTCGTCGATCGACAGCGCCTGCTTGTTGAACCCCTCGGGTGTCGGCGTCGGCGTCGGGGTTGGTGTGGGCGTCTTTGTGGGAGTCGGCGTGCTGGAGGCCGCCATGAGGGAACCCGCGCTGAATGCGAGTGTGGCCACAAGTGCGGCGACGGCAAACAGGGCTACCAGGCCTGAGACGGTCCACCACGTGGATGCCCGGCGAAACATCGGCGTCTTGGGTCGACTAGCGGAGAAGCTCACGTGCCTATTCTGGCTCATCGGACTCTGAGGACTGGCCGCGCTTGGCCGCCACGCGGGCCGCGAGATCGAAGGCGTCTCGATTGGCCGCGATTTCGTCTTTGTGATCAAAGACCCACAGGGCCACCGCGATGAGTGGGTCAAAAAGCGTGCGACCGAGTTCGGTCACCATGTACTCGACCTGGGATGGCGCTCCCACACGAATCTGGCGGCCTACCAGTCCATCCCGCTCAAGTTTCTGCAGTGTGACCGAGAGCATTTTTCGTGAAATTCCCGGGATGTTCTCGAGAAGATCAGTGAATCGCTGTGGCGCTCGCGCGAGATGCGACACGGTAATCACAGCCCACTTGTCGGCAACACGATTGAGAACATCGAGCGCAAGCTCGCGGTCCGGTCCGCGAAAAACCGCGCGAACATCCTCGCGTCGCTCGTGTACAAAGCCCATGCAGTCACTTTATCGTACCTAAGTAACCAAGAGTGACTGATATGGTTGAGCCTATGTCTGCGCGCACAGGTTCCACGGCCACCGTTCCGGTTATGTCCAAGCGAGAGATTCTTCTCGTCATGATCGGCCTGATGTCGGGAATGTTTCTCTCCGCACTGGATCAGACCGTCGTGAGCACATCCATGCGCACCATCGCCGACGACCTCGATGGCATGGCGTTGCAAGCGTGGGTGACGACCGCGTACATGATCATGTCGACGATTTCGACACCGATTTACGGAAAGCTCAGCGACATTTTTGGTCGTCGCTTGTTGTTCATCATCGCCATCGTGATTTTTCTTGCCGGTTCTCTTCTTGCCGGCGCGGCGATGGACATGTATCAGTTGGCCATCTACCGGGCCGTTCAAGGTCTCGGCGCGGGTGGCTTGATGGCACTCCCGCTCGCCATCATGGGCGACATGCTCGCCCCGCGCGAACGAGCCAAATATCAGGGCTTCTTCCTCGCCGTTTTTGGTGTCTCCAGCATCATTGGGCCGCTCATCGGAGGCCTGCTGTCGGGCATGCCGGAAATTCTCTGGCTGAGCGGGTGGCGCTGGGTCTTCCTGATCAACGTGCCCATCGGAATCATCGCCCTCGCCGTCGTGCTTCGATTCCTGCACCTTCCTCGCCACCCACGCAAGGTGCGCATCGACTGGTGGGGCGCGGCAACGGTCATCATCGCAACGGTGCCATTGCTCGTCGTCGCCGAGCAGGGTCGCGAATGGGGTTGGGGCTCAGCTGCGGCAATTTTCTGCTACGTCTTGGGCGTCGTTGGCGCCGTCGCCTTCGTTCTCGTCGAACGCCGAATGGGTGACGATGCGCTCATTCCGATGAAGCTCTTCCGTTCGAGCACGTTCACCATGTCAACGATTCTTGGTGTCTTTGTTGGCTTCGGCATGTTCGGTGCCATGATGACCATCCCGCTGTACCTTCAGCTCGTCAAGGGGTCCACTCCTACAGAGAGCGGATTCCAGATGTTGCCGATGATTCTCGGGATGATGATCGCGAGCATCATGTCGGGACAAGTCATGGCGCGCAC
>WLDR01000013.1 GCA_009704705.1 Actinomycetota bacterium
GCCGCGCATCGCTGTCTGAATTCTTAGACGCCGACTACATTTTCGAAAAGACCCGGCAGGGATTCGCGTTCTTCGAAGAGCGCTTCGGTTTTGCCTACCCGTTCGAAAAGTACGACCAGCTCTTCGTGCCGGAGTTCAATGCGGGCGCCATGGAGAACGCGGGCTGTGTGACCTTCA
This sequence comes from Actinomycetota bacterium, assembly GCA_009704705.1. GTDB lineage: Bacteria > Actinomycetota > Actinomycetes > Actinomycetales > Microbacteriaceae > RFQD01. The sequence goes on from WLDR01000013.1 coordinate 178, forward strand.
CTGAAACGTATGTGTTTAGGTCAAAGGTGACGGATGCCGTGCGCGAACGCCGCGTCGTTACGATCTTGCACGAACTCGCCCACATGTGGTTTGGCGATCTCGTCACCATGCGTTGGTGGAACGACCTGTGGCTCAACGAATCATTCGCAGAGTGGGCATCCACTCTCGCAACGGCCGAAGCGACCGAGTGGCATGAGGCATGGACGACGTTCGCGGCTATGGAAAAGAGCTGGGCGTATCGCCAAGACCAGTTGCCCTCGACGCACCCCATCGTTGCCGACATTCCCGACCTTGACTCGGTTCGCGTGAACTTTGACGGCATCACCTACGCAAAGGGCGGCTCGGTTCTCAAGCAGCTCGCCGCGTGGGTGGGCATCGAGCAATTCTTGGCGGGCGTCTCGGCGTACTTCACCAAACACGCCTGGGGCAATACCGAACTCACCGACTTGCTCGTCGAACTCGAAAAGACGAGTGGGCGCGACCTGACTTCGTGGTCGAAGCTGTGGCTCGAAACGGCTGGGGTGAACACGCTCCGCCCCGAGATCGCGGTCAACGACGACGGAACCATCACGTCGTTCCACATCGTGCAGACGGCACCGGCAGAGTGGCCCACGATTCGCCCGCACCGAATGGCGATTGGCCTCTACGCCCACGATGGCTCTCGCCTCGAGCGAATTCACCGCGTTGAACTCGACGTCGACGGCGTGAGCACGAACGTGCCGGAGCTTGTCGGCGTTGCGATGCCCGACTTCGTTCTCATCAACGACGACGACCTCGCCTACGCCAAGATTCGACTCGACGCAGTTTCGTTGAAGTCAGCGATTGCCAACCTCAAGAACATCGCATCGCCACTGGCGCGCTCGCTCGTCTGGGGTTCGGTCTGGGATTCAACCCGTGATGCCGAAACACCCGCTCGCGACTTCGTGGATCTCGTGCTCAACAACATCGCAAGCGAGAGCGAGTCCACCACCATTCGAACGGTTCTCGGTCAGTTGCTGTTGGCCGCAAGCGTCTATTCCGACCCGGCGACTCGCGACCAGCAAGTTACCCGCGTCGCCGATTCGCTCTGGAACCTCGTCGAAGGCGCCGCACCGGGGTCCGACGCGCAGTTCCAGTTCTTGCGTGCGTTCACCTCAATGGCCACGACGGATGCGCAACTCGCGATTGTCGCCGACCTGCGCACCGCATCCCGCACCATCACTGGCATCGACATCGACACCGACCTCGGCTGGGAATTGCTGATCAGTCTCGCGGCAGGCAACAAGATTACGCGCGCAGAAATCGATCAGTACCTGTCGACGGACGACACCGCCACTGGCCGGCAATCGGCGGCTCACGCACGTGCCGCTCTGGCCACCCCCGCCGACAAGCAGGCAGCCTGTGACTCAGTGTTCACGACCGACAGCGAACCCAACACGATCGTCGAGAAGACGGCCCTTGGATTTCAACGCACGACGGACGTCTCTCTGCTCGAGCCGTTCATCGATCAGTACACCGCCGCGATTCGCGACGTGTGGTCGAGCCGCTCGTATGCGATTGCCGAGACGTTGATTGTCGACTTCTTCCCCGGCGGCCTCGCTCACCAGCGACTTGCCGACAGCCTGCACACGTGGATCAAGACCAATGCGGATGCCGACGCTCCCCTGGTTCGTTTGGTGCGCGAGAATCTGGCCGGCATTGAGCGTAGCCTGCAGGCACAGGAGTGTGACCGCGAAGCAAGCCGCTCAAGCGACTACCGTGAGGCGGTGACCGACTAATGAATCTCAGTGATGCGTGGCTCACCGTCATCGATTGGATCGATGGCCTGCGAGCGCCCTGGAATAGCTTCGCAGCGTTCCTCTTCATCATCGTGCTTGCGTTTGTGTTGCGCACGATTCTCGTCGGCATCATGCACCTTGTCGTTTCTCGCATCGTGCGCACGGCACGGGCCCATCAGGTTTCCACGCAGAAGCCAACCGCGGCCGGGGTTGCTAACCTGCGCCTGATTCAACGGGCTCGAACCATGGGCACGATTCTGACCGGCCTCATTACGTGGACAATCGCGGTGGTCGGTTTCTTCGTCGCTCTGTATTACGGGTTCGACGTGTCGCCCACGGCGATTGTGGCAAGTGCGGGAATCACCGCCGCGATCGTGGGTTTCGGTGCACAGAACACCATCAAAGACGTGATCAACGGACTGATGATTGTCTTCGAAGACCAAATTGGTGTTGGTGACGAAGTCGACTTGGGATTAGCGCACGGCGTGGTCGAATCGGTCGGTGTTCGTGTGACGACGCTTCGCGGAGAAGACGGCACCGTCTGGTACGTGCGCAACGGTGAGATCCTGCGCATCGGAAACTTGTCGCAAACGACCGATACCTCGACCGTCATTCGCGCCAGCCGCGGCAAGCGATCACTCGCTGCCGAACGTCGCGCACGTAAGTTGGCGAATTCAGGCGAATCAAATATCACCGACGCCGGCAACGAACAACAGCAACGCCGGAATGACTGACAGTCCCGCATCCCGCAAATCAGGCATGACTGGCGGGAACGACCAGGAACAGTCAATTTTCGACGCAGTGGGTGGGCACGAGACCTTCACTCGACTGACAACCGCGTTCTACGAGGCTGTGGCAATAGACCCGGTCATGAGGCCGATGTACCCGGAGGATGACCTCGAACCCGCCCGTGAGCGCTTGCAATTGTTTCTCGAGCAATACTTTGGCGGGCCGACGACGTATCAAGAGACGCGCGGACATCCACGCCTTCGAATGCGCCACATTCCATTTCACGTGGATGCGGATGCCCGCGACCGATGGCTGACACACATGACGGCCGCGCTCGACTCTCTCAACCTCGCTCCGCTTTTTCGAGAGACCATGCTCGACTACTTCGACCGGGCTGCTCACGCGATGCAGAACCAGGCGTAGGCGATACCGCAAGCGGCCGAGCGCTACATGCGCGCGAGAACGTATCCGCGGGCAGTGGTGATGCGCGTCCACGAACCGTTGGTCGTGACCGAAATCTGATCGTCTGTGCCCTCGCGCGCGAACCCCAGACCGAACGCGGCGAAGGCCATCCCCGCAAAAATTCCAGACTCACCGACACGTCGAGTCCACACTGTTCGCCGAACCTCGGTCACGATGTTTGTGCCGAGTCCGTTCGCCGAGGCCACCTCATCGATGCCCGATTTGGCGACGGCAATGAGTTCGGCTGCGCCCACGCTCCCGCCGTGAACCCATCCGTCTCGCGGCGCGGCCACGCCGGCCCAAGGAACGCGCGCTTGAGCCACGGGCACATCGACGGTCACGTTCATCCGGGCCAATCTGTCAAGCAACGCACGCGTCTCAATGAGCACATCGAGTTCGCTGTTGTTTGCGAGGTCGCCCTCGTCTCGAGACAGTTCGAAAACGCGCAGCCCGAACACATACGGATGCGAATCCAGCAGGCCTTGCTTCTCGAGCACGCACACCGTCACCGCAAGGTGTGAACCGACTACGGTGAGTCGCATCAACGCGCATCCCAGTCGCTCGGCTCGTTGCGCGAACGTCGTCAGGTCGGCAACATCGTCTGCGCTGGCTAATGTGAAGGTGTCGGTCATTTCGATTCAAAACTAGCGAAGGATGCGAGCGATGCACGAAAGCGTGAAACTCATGCTCGACGCTCTCACGTTGATTCCGACTCCCGATGGAGTCGGGGCGGCCAAGAACCAGCTATCCGCCGACCGATTCACCGCGCCGAGCTTGCTCATGCCTCGCGGTCGCGTCTACGGCGGACAAGTCATGGCACAGGCCTTGCTGGCTGCGTGCAACACGGTCGAAGCTGACCGCCCGATTCACTCGCTGCACGGCTACTTCTTGCGACCGGGCGACGACACGCAGTCGATTGGCTTCGCCATCGACCGAATTCACGACGGCCGCAGCTTCTCGACGCGACGCACGCAGGCGTACCAAAATGACGTGCCAATCTTTTCGATGATTTCGTCGCACCAAGACCGCGATGGTGGGCTCGAACATCACGCACCGATGCCGGCGAACATTCCATCGCCCTATGAATTGCCCAGCGCGATCGAGGTACTTTCCGCGCTCGACCACCCGATGGCGGAGTATTGGGCGCACTTTCGGCCGTTCGATATTCGACACGTCGAGGGTGGCATCTACGACATGGTTCGAGGTGACCGCGTGGCTCATCAAGCAGTGTGGATGCGCACTCACACCGACCTGCCCGATGACCCCAACGTGCATCGAGCAGCGATTGCGTGGGCCAGCGACTACACAATCCTCGAGCCGATTTTCCGGCGCCACGGAATCGCGTGGGCCGACCCTGATCTCAAGGCGGCGAGCCTCGATCACGCCATGTGGTTCCATCGCGACGCGCGTGCCGACGAATGGATGCTTTACGTACTCGAATCCCCGAGCGCTCAGGGAGGTCGCGGACTGGGCCTCGGCCGCATCTACTCGCAAGACGGAAGGCTTCTGGTTTCCGTAGCTCAAGAAGGCATGATTCGCGCGTCGCCTCAAAATCTCTAGGTACGATGCCTTACTTCTTGCCGAATTCGATCATGTCTCCGAGGTAGGGCGCGACCGCTTCACGCTCGTCGTCCCGAATACGACGAGGCTTCATCGTGGCCGCGTCAACCAGCACGATCGTCGTCGTTGCGCGAGTAAACAGCACGCGTGGAGTCTCCCCGACGGGAGACCAGACTTCGTAGCAGACCTCCATGCTCGCTCCGCCGAGGCGGCCAATCCAGAGTTCGAGGTCGAGCGGATCACGCTGGTAGGCAATGGGCGCAAGATACTCAATTTCTTGATGTGCGATCAGCGTGAACGTATCCGCAGTGGGTCCGCCCTGAAAGATGCGCGTTGGTGGAGCATCCCCCTCAGCATTGTCACCCTCCCAGAAGGCGTGAATGCGAGCTTCTTCGAGAAGCCCGAACATCTGAGCGTTGTTGACGTGCCCGTAGGCGTCGAGATCCGACCACCGAAGTCGAGTTGGTATATGGATGCGCATCGCCAGTAACCGCCCTGATTAGTCGCGCGTGAGCTTGCGGTAGGTAGAGCGATGCGGCTTTGCGGCATCGGGGCCAAGTCGCTCGATCTTGTTCTCTTCGTAGGCTTCGAAGTTGCCCTCGAACCAGTGCCAGTACCCGGGCTTCTCTTCAGTGCCTTCATAGGCCAAGATGTGCGTGGCAATTCGGTCGAGGAACCAACGGTCGTGTGTAATCACGACGGCACAGCCCGGGAACTCGAGCAGTGCGTTCTCGAGCGACGACAGGGTTTCGACGTCGAGGTCGTTTGTCGGCTCGTCGAGCAGAAGAAGGTTTCCGCCCTCTTTGAGCGTCAACGCGAGATTAAGGCGGTTGCGTTCTCCACCCGACAGCACACCTGCTGGCTTCTGCTGATCCGGGCCCTTGAATCCGAACGTCGAGACATATGCTCGTGACGGAATCTCGACCTGGCCGACCTGCATGAAGTCGAGCCCGTCAGACACAACCTCCCACAGTGTCTTCTTGGGATCGATGCCACCGCGTGACTGGTCGACGTACGAGATCTTGACGGTCTCGCCGACCTTGACCTCGCCGGAGTCGGGCTGCTCGAATCCGACGATGGTCTTGAAGAGCGTCGACTTACCGACACCGTTCGGACCGATGATTCCGACAATGCCGTTACGCGGGAGCGTGAACGAGAGATCTTCGATAAGCACACGGTCGCCGAATCCCTTCTTGAGATTCTTCACCTCGAGAACGGTCGACCCCAGGCGCGGGCCTGGCGGAATCTGAATCTCCTCGAAGTCGAGCTTGCGCGTGCGCTCAGCCTCCGTTGCCATCTCTTCGTACCGGGCGAGACGAGCCTTAGATTTTGCCTGTCGACCCTTCGCGTTCGACCGAACCCACTCGAGTTCTTCGCCGAGTCGACGAGCGAGCTTTGCGTCTTTCTTGCCCTGAACTTCGAGACGAGCGGCTTTCTTTTCGAGGTAGGTGGAGTAGTTGCCTTCATATGGGTAGAGGTGACCGCGGTCGACTTCCGCAATCCATTGCGCCACGTGGTCAAGAAAGTACCGGTCGTGTGTGACTGCGAGAACAGCGCCGGGGTACTTTGACAGGTGCTGCTCGAGCCAGAGCACGCTCTCGGCATCGAGGTGGTTCGTCGGTTCGTCGAGCAGCAGCAGGTCGGGCTTCTGAAGCAACAACTTGCACAATGCGACTCGGCGCTTTTCACCACCGGAGAGAACAGAGATCTCGGAGTCGCCGGGCGGGCAGCGCAGGGCATCCATGGCCTGATCGAGCTGTGAGTCGAGGTCCCAGGCGTCGGCCGCATCGATTTCTGTCTGAAGAACGCCCATTTCGGCGAGCAACGTGTCGAAGTCGGCATCGGGTTCGCCCATAGCGGCCGAAATCTCATTGAAGCGATCGACTTTCGCCTTAATTTCTCCAACGCCCTCTTGAACGTTTTCGAGCACGGACTTTGTCTCGTCGAGTTCGGGCTCCTGCATGAGAATGCCCACCGAATATCCGGGGCTCAGCTTGGCTTCACCGTTGCTCGGGGTGTCGAGCCCGGCCATGATCTTGAGGATGGTCGACTTACCGGCACCGTTCGGGCCCACGACACCAATCTTGGCGCCCGGGAAGAATGACATCGTGACGTCATCGAGGATGACCTTGTCGCCCACCGCTTTGCGGGCCTTGACCATGGTGTAGATGAATTCAGCCATAGGAATCAGCCTACCGGCGCGCGGTCATATGCTCGGCGGGCTCAGAGGCGCAACACGCTAGCCCTGATAGCTGCGAACGGTTCCGCCCAGCAGGCAACCGCCCTGAGGAAGCACAGGCAAGACGATTGCCGTGGGTGCCGCCATTGATGAACCCCAGGTACCGACCATGCACTCGCCCTTGAAGATGGTGGCGACGTACTTGGCGTCGGGAACGAGTCCGAGAGCGGTCGTGTTTTCAGAAATCTGCATGCTCGCCGCGTCGAAGCCGGCGTTGACGAGATACGCAGCCATTTCCTCGGACACGGTATCTGCGCCAGTGCTGTTCGCGTAGGCCGTGTTCATGATTGAAAGAAAGTAGGGCAGATTCTCTTTGGGAGTTCCATCAGCGTCGAACTTCGGCTTGTTCAGTGGCTTGGCCGAAACAGAAGGGGAGCTTGACACTGTCGGCTCAGGAACGGGCATCCCAGCGCCGGAACATGCAGCCAATGCGAGGGCGGCGCCCACAGCAATCACGGGCAAAAGTGCGCGACGCATGAAGAACCTCTTCTGTCTTGAGTTGACACTAACGTCAACTTCGTATTCAAAACCTTGAAGAGTCTACGCGAGACATACCTGCGCATTCGCTGAGGGCGCCGACCCGATTCATCGAGCAGGGTAAGGCGGCATCGACTAGGCGGCCGAAGAGTTCTCGCTCTCGTGCTGCGTTTCGGGCTCATCCACCGGGACCCACTGAGAATCATCGGTCGATAGCGTGGTGGTGGTGCGCGTGTAAACTGCGGTGCCCCACGTGAGGTCATGCCCAACGGATTCCGCCTCGACCTCGACGGTCGTTCCGGATCGATCGGTGTTTTCCCAGTCGCGGATGCGCACTCGCCCGGTCAGGATGACACGGTCGCCCTTGCTCACAGACGTGGCTGCATTCTGCGCGAGGTTGCGAAATGCCGAGACGGTGTACCAGTTGGTGTCTCCGTCGATCCAGCGTTGTTGCACCCGGTCGTATCGACGCTGGCTCGATGCCAGTCGAAACGACGTGATGGCGAGTCCCTCGCTCGTGGTGATGTGTCGGGGCGTTGTTGCGACGAGCCCCGTCAGGGTAATCAGATCTGTCATTGCGAACCTCCTAGGTGATGGATGAGTTCACCGAGGATGCGCCCACACGACCGACCAGTCGGGGCGGTGCCGTGACTAAGTGAGCCAACCCACGGAGGCCGGCTGTGTGGAGAGCAGGAAGACGGGGATGCCTAGTTGCGGATGTAGGAGGCGAAACTCTTTCGCACCTTGTTGACCTTCGGAACCGCGACGGCAAGGCAGTAGCCCTGACCGGGGTTCTTTGCGAAGAAGTCTTGGTGGTAGTCCTCCGCAGTGTAGAAGTCGCGAAGCGGTTCGAGCGTCGTCACGATACCGCCGTCCCACAGCGAATCGGCCCGAGCAATGGCCTCTTCAAAGAGGGCCTTTTGAAGGTCATCCTCATAGAACATGGCCGAGCGATACTGGGTTCCGACGTCGTTGCCCTGACGGTTCAACTGACGCGGGTCGTGCAACGTGAAGAACACGTCGAGAATGACATCCTGAGGGATGACCGTCTCGTCAAACGACACGGCCACGACTTCGGCGTGGCCGGTTTGCCCGGTGCAGACCGCCTCGTAGCTCGGATCAACCACGGTTCCCCCGGCGTATCCGGAAACCACATCGGTTACTCCGTCCAAGGTGCGGTAGACCGCATCCAGACACCAAAAGCAGCCACCGGCGAGAACAAACGTGCGCATGTCAAGAGGCTAGTCTGATTCGGTGCCCGAGAACTCACGCAGACCCGTTTTTGGCTACGTCATCGGGTTTGCCGCAGCCGCGATTTTTGGGCTTAACGGCAGCAACATTTCCGTGCTCCTGATGCACGACACTCTGTCACCGGCTCAACTCACGCTCATGCGCACGCTCGTGGCTACGGTGCTCACAGGTCTCGTGCTGCTCGTCACGGATCGCTCCGCCTTCAAAATCACTCGTCGTCAACTGCTCATTGTTGCCTTTCTCGGTGTCGCCGGCGTGGCGATGCTGCAGCAGTTCTATGCGTTGGCGCTGTCACGAATTGATGTCGGCATCGCGCTGCTCTTTGAGTACCTCGCGGTTCCCGCAGTCGCACTGATTGCGCTCATTTTCTTCAAAGAGAACGTGCGGATGCGCATCTGGGTGTCCATCGCGTTTGTCATCGTTGGTCTAGCCGTCGTTGCGCAGGTGTGGAACAGCACTCTTGACCCGCTTGGCGTCATGTTCGCTCTTATTGCCGCCTGTGCATACGTCGTCTATTTCTTGGTGGGCGAGCGCTTGCTTAATTCGATGAGCGTCATGGGCATGGTGTTTTGGGCGATGCTCTTCAGCACCGCGTTCTGGGGTCTCTTCAGCGAGTGGTGGACAATCGACGTCTCCAAACTCGCCGAGCCAATCTCGTTGGCCGGCAACCTCGATGAGGTCGTGCTGCCCTACTGGGCTCCGCTCGCCTTCGCGCTGGTTGTCGGGTCGTTCGTGTCGTTCATCCTGTCGTTTATTGCAATCAAACGTCTGAAGCCCACATCCGCGGCAATCATCGCCTCGTCAGAGGTCTTGTTCGCCTTCGTCGTTGCTTGGTTTTGGCTCAACGAAACGCTGAACGCCGTGCAGCTCTTGGGTGCGGCCGTCGTCGCTGCCGGAATCGTGCTCGCGCAGACTGCCCGGCCAGGCAAGGTTTTCGATCTTGATTTGGCCACCACGGAACACAGACCATCCAAATCGTAATAAACAGAATGTGCGCTGGCTTGCGGGTGATTTTGACGGTACGTGGGTAACCTAAAGCCATGCAGATTTCTGATGTGGCTTCGTGGATTTCCAATGCTGACAACTTCGGCACGATCGTCTCAGTCGCTTCAACGCTCATCGCGCTGATTCTCGGTCTTCTCATCGGCGGCATTATCGTGTCGAGCCAAGCTGGCAAGCAACAACGAACGATTGATGAACACGCCAAAGCGGGTGTCGTCGCCGACGTTCTCGACTGCACGAACGACGTGGCCGTTTGGGGTCAACTACAACCCGCCGCGCAATTGCAAAGTGATCGCGCCGTTGCTCGCGCCGATGTTCGTCTGAGGGTTCTCCCCGTTCAGGGTGCGGGAGCATTAGCTGACTGGGCCGGACATCAGCTCAACGAGATGAAGCGCAACTCAACGACGGGCGCTCCGCTTCAGACCACCGTTGACCAGTTTCGCGATCGGCTTGTCATGTGGATTTACAACCCGAAGCGCGCCGCCAAGCAATGCCAACGCGATCTCGAGCGCTGGGCTTTCGTTGGCGGACCCGGCGCGGCGCCGGCAGCGCCGACCAATCGTCGCACTCCTGCCCCTCAAACTGGCGGACTCAATGACACTGCTGGATTCGCGCCTGAGGTTGGCATGCCACCCGCCATGCCGCCCGCGCAAACGGCCGGAGCACAGCCCGCTCCAGGTCCAGCGCCGATTCCGGCATCAACGTCTTCCATTCCTGCGGCAGCCGCTGCACATGCTCAGGCCGCCGCCGCACTCCCGAAAGACCCCTTCGAAGACTTGCTCGGCCCCGGCTCGGGCGCTCGTCGCTAGTCGGCTCTCAGAACTCGGTCTCGCACTTCAATGACGCTGAGCGTCTCGGAAGAGAAGTTCGAGCAACTCGTTGCGGACGAACTCGATCGCTTGCCCGACGACATGTTGAACGGACTCGACAACGTTGTCTTCGTCATCGAAGACCTGCCCGAAGACGGTTCGATGGACTTGTTGGGACTGTACGACGGTCTCGCAGTGACCGACCGCGGCAACTACGGCTTCGGCGAGTTGCCCGACCGCATCATCTTGTTTCGCGAACCGCTTGTTGCCGCGTGCTCAACGTTGAAGCAACTCAAGGATGAGATTCACGTCACCCTCGTTCACGAAATTGCCCACTATTACGGCATCGACGACGAGGAACTTCACCGATTGGGCTGGGCCTAGCTACATTGGTGTCATGGGTGTACGCATCGAACGAACTGAAATCGCAGGGATTGGCGTTCGACACGACGTCATCACGACCTCGGGGCAACGCATTGGCGTTGTGATCTACCGGGATGATCGCCGCGAGATCGCCCTCTACGAACCCGACGACCCAGATTCCATAGCCCAGTCCATTTTCCTCACGGGTGCCGAAGCAGAGACTGTTGCCGACTTGCTCGGGCACACGGCCGTGCTCAGCAAGCTGTCCGAGCTCAGTGGCGGGGTCGCCGGGCTCTTCACCGAGCAATTGATTCTTCCTGCCGACTCGAAGTATCTCGACGGCCCACTCGGTGACACGAAGGCCCGCACTCGCACCGGCGTCTCGATTATTGCCATCGTGAGGGGAACCGAGATTATTCCGTCACCAACACCCGAAATGATTCTCGAATCTGATGACGTGTTGGTCACGGTCGGCACGCGTAAGGGACTCGACGAGCTCGTCAAACTGCTCGCCCGCACCGCGACGTAGGCACGCCATGGATATCAACCACGAAACCCTGCTTCTCATTGAAGTGGGGGCCATGTTGCTCTTTATGGGTGTGCTCGGCCGCATTGCCAACAAGCTCGGCCAGTCGGCCATCCCGTTGTATATGTCACTCGGTTTGCTGTTTGGCTCGGGGAGCGTGTTCCCGCTCGATGCAAGCTCCGAGTTTCTCAAGACCGGTTCTGAGATTGGCGTCATTCTTTTGCTGCTCGTTCTCGGCCTCGAGTACTCCCCCACCGAGCTTGTGCGAAGCTTGCGAAAGTCCGGCCGTTCTGGTGTGTTGGATGCGCTGCTCAATGCAACACCGGGCGCCATCTTTGCTCTGCTCATGGGGTGGGGTCCGGTCGGGGCACTTGTTTTGGCCGGGGTCACGTGGGTTTCGTCATCCGGCGTGATCGTCAAGGTCTTGCGCGACTTGGGCCGAATCGGTAACCGTGAGACTCCAACGATTGTTTCGGTGCTCGTGATGGAAGACCTCGCCATGGCCTTCTATCTGCCCGTGCTGTCAGCAATCGTGGTTGGCGCAACACTCGCGCAAGGCCTCATCACTGTCGCCGTTGCCGTAGGTCTCGTGCTTTTCGTTTTGATCTTGACCTATCACTTTGGCACCAAGCTCTCGAAAGTCTTCAACGCCAATCACGGTGAATCGCTGATTCTCGGCGTGATGGGGTTGACCATGCTCATCGCCGGTATCGCGGCAGCGGTTCAGGTCTCGAGTGCGGTCGGCGCCTTTCTCGTGGGCATCGCCCTGTCGGGGCAGGTTGCCGAAAACGCGGAAAAGGTCGTCGAACCCCTTCGCGACGTCTTTGCATCCATCTTCTTCTTGTTCTTTGGGCTGCAGACAGACCCGGCCGACATACCCGACGTCTTCTTGCCCGCACTCGCACTGGCCGTGGTGACGATGGCAACGAAGGTCATCACAGGCTACGTTGCGGCGAAAGGCGCGGGCATCGGAGTGCCGGGTCGCTGGCGTGCCGGCTTGGCGCTGATGCCACGTGGGGAGTTCAGCATCATCATCGCCGGGCTTGCCGTTTCGGCCGGGCTCGATCCGGCAATCGCTCCGTTCGCGGCCACCTACATGCTCATCACGGTGATTTCGAGCCCCGTATTGGCCCGGGTGACTGATACGCAATGGTTCAAGCGACGGATGCGCGGCACGACTGCTCCGAGCATCTAGAAGGTAGCCGTTCCGGGGCGACGCGCCCGGTGGTTACCTGGCTACCTGGCCGGTTTAGGGAACGACTGCGGAGGTCGTCGGAACGAAGACGGTCTTCACCGCTCCTGCGCTTGTTCCGGTCACGGCCACGGTCATGAATCTGCCGACATTACCGGCGACGGGTCGATACGTCGCCGCAGCACCGGAAGTAACTGCCGAACAGGTTGATGGCAGCGTGGCCACCGATGAAGTGATGGGCGACGTGCACGAGTACCACTTGTAGGTGAACTTCGTGAGTGAGGTCATCACGGTTTGCATCGCGGCCCAGGTTTGTGCGCCGACAACGCCGTCAACGCGCAGACCCTTTTGGGATTGGAATGTGCGCACCGCAGTGCGGGTCGCCGAACCGTACACGCCGTCAACCTTGACGGAGATGCCGGCGCCGTTCAGGGCAATCTGAATGTTGCGCACGAAGTACCCGTTGTAGGTTGGTCCGCTATTTTGATACGGCGAAACCGCAGTCCAGTTGCCGGTGCCTGCCGTGAGCGTTTGTCCTACCTTGGCCACGCCCGTAATCGCAGGTTGACCGGTCACAGCCGGTGCCGTCGGTGTCGGAGTCGGGGTTGCACTCGGCGTTGCCGACGGTGTCGGAGTGGGCGTCGCAGAGGGAGTTGCCGACGGTGTCGGCGTCGGCGTGGGCGTGGAACCGTCACTCACGGCGCCGATTGTTGCGGTGTGAGTCGTCGTCGTGACGCCGCTGCGGGCACCGGTCACCCTGACACTGGGGTGCTTGCCGACGTCACCAGCAACGGGCGTGTAGCTCGAGGTCGTCGCGGCATTGATGATTGTGCACGATGCCGGCGGTGCTGACGTTGATGCCGCCACCGGCGTTGCGCACGAGAACCACGCGTAGGTAATCTGTGCCGCATTCGAAAGCAAGCGCTCCATAACGCTGTACGTCATGGGCCCGGCAATACCGTCGGCCACGAGCCCATTCGACGCCTGGAACGTCGTCACGTTCGATCTCGTTTGTGGGCCGTAGTTTCCGTCCACCGACGTGGTGATGCTCGCCAGATTCAACGCAAGTTGAATGTTGCGCACGAAGAAGCCGTTGTAGGTCGTTCCGTAATTTTGGAAGACGGATGCGCCCGTCCACGATCCCGTATTCACGCTGACGGCAGTGCCGACGACCGGCGTACCGGACAAACTCGGCTCCACAATGCCCGGCGGCGTCGACGGCGTCGGTGTGGGTGTCGCGCTCGGTGTCGGAGTAGCACTTGGCGTGGGCGTTGCACTAGGGGTTGCAGTTGGGGTCGCGGTCGGAGTTGGGGTGGCCGTCGGCGTTGCAACAGCGATGGCAGTTGGCATTGCAACCCACTGTCGTGCCGTTCCCGCACTGTTGGTTGCCGTCACCTGAACTGTGGCAAATTTGCCGACGTGAGGTGCTGTCCAGGTCATCGAGTTTGTCGTTGAGCCCGCCGAGACGCAGTCGGTTGGCTGAGCAGGCCCGGCTACCCCAACGACCGTGGGGCATGCGTACCAGATGTACGTCACGGTAGGTGCGGGCAAGCCATTCCACGTGCCCGCGGTGACCGTCGTGGTAGCGCCAACTGTGGCTGAGCCAGATACGACCGGCGCAGTGGCAACGCTCGGCACTTCGGTGATCTGACCAGAGGTTGCTGACCACGAACCCACCGAGCCGGCCGAGTTGGTCGCAGTGACCTTGACCGTGAGGTACTTGCCGACGTCGAGAGCCGTCAAAAGGTGAGTCTTGGTGGTCGTGGCGAGGGTCGTGCATCCCGTTGGCGCGATCGTCGAGGCCGTCTTCGTTGCGGTGCATCGCGACCACTGATACGCCTACGAGGTTGGCGAACCCGAATAGGTTCCGTTGCCGGCGGTCAAGGTCGACCCGACGCGCGCCGTTCCGGTGATTGCCGGATACGCAGTGATGGCCGGAACGGATGCCTGTGTGGATCCGAACCAGTCTGTGTAGTAGTTGAAGAAGTTGCGGTTGCCGTACGCGGAGCATCCGTCGCCGGTGGAGTAGCCCGCGGCGAGCGCCGCACTATTCGGCGTGTACGGGGTGTAGAGATACAGAGCGTGTGTGGCCTGGTTCTCGATGTAGACGTCTTGAGTTCCGCAGGCGATGTTCGGGTGGTATTGAATCTGGGATACCCGACCAACCGGCTTCATCAGGTCGAAACGCGTGTCCCACCACGTGCCAGGGCCGGTTCCGGGTGGCTGGGTGTACCGCTTGAGCAAGTACGACCCGTAGCGCACCTGATTGAAGAAGCCGTAGTAGTCGGAGTCACAGGCGGCCGTGTCTGGGCATCCCGCACCCATTGCTGCTGTGTATCGCCAGCCCGAGGGCCACGTATGCGTGACAAGACCTTGCTCTTTCTGGAGCATGACGAGAATTGCCTTTTGGCTGACACCACAGGCTTTTGCAACCTTGAAGATAATCGTGGCGGCGGTTTCATTCGCCGCGCCTGTGTATGCGGCACACATCGGGTTCGCTGTCGTCGTCCACGTTGTTTCGCGGTAATCCTTGAGGCAGACGTAACCTGACTGGCACGAGGGCACCTTGGCGTTCAAGAAATCCTGGATCTGGGCCACGGTCATCGCGTTGGAGTCCCAGAAGAGGGAGTCCGAGATGATGTTGCCCGCGCGGAACTGGCTGAGGTCTGCTGCGGCTGCCGGTTGCGCTTCTGTTGCGACGTTTACCGAGACGAGCCCAGATGCAACGACCGCGATCGCCGCCACTGACGTGAGGAGGCGGCGGAGACCACGGCGCAAGGAATTTACAGACATCCCCTCAAGCATAAAGAACTACATGAAGGTTTCCTGTGCTTTGAGAGTGTTGGGCGAGCCAAGGTTTGTCCAAGATTGTCTGTGAACGGGCGCTATTTTCGCGACGGCGGATGGTCCATGCGCATGTAGACGCCGCCTTTGCGCAGCTCATCCAACATTTGGGCCAGGCGCTTCTCGCGCGTCTGGCGTTGTTCTGCACGCGTGATCCACGCGAGGTAGTCATTGCGCTGGTAGGCCGGTCGATGATCGAAATCGGCCCGCAATCCTTGATTTTCAAGCGCTCGTTTCACATCCTCGGGCATCTCGACCGGTTTGCGCTTGAGTCGACCGTTTTTGTCTCGAGGGTCGAGCTTGGGCATGGCTTCAGGCTACTGGGCAATCGACGCATCGATACGGCGCAACTAGTGTGGTCGTTATGCGAAAAATTCTCGGCCTTACTCGATTTGCCGTAGTTGTCCCCGCGTTGGCATCCATGCTTGGAGCCCTGCTCCTGATGGCACAGGGCTCAATCTCGATGGTGTTGGTGGTGTTCAACGCTGTGATCGGCGACTCCTCATTGAAGGAATCAATCGTGGACGTGCTCACCGCCGTCGACGCGATTCTTCTCGGTACCGTTCTGCTCGTTATTGGATACGGTCTGTACGAGTTGTTTATCGACACCGACATCGACGTTCCACAGTGGCTTCGTGTCAACGACCTGGATGACTTGAAGTCGAAACTTATCGGCGTCGTCGTGGCGATTGTCGCCGTCGTATTCGTGGGTGTTTTCGTCGACTCGAATCGGGCAGAAGACGTGGTCTCTTACGGCATTGGGGCCGGAGCGCTCGTCGTCGGCCTTGCGGTGTTTGCCTGGGCATCCCGCAAAGATTCAAAGGATCTATCTAGTTCGTCGCGCGCGCCCAAATAGCGACAGTGCGCGGGTGCACCACAGTGCCCACAGCACCAACAGAGGCTGAAAAAGTAGGCGGATGCCGCGGGCTGCGTCTGTCGTCAAACCGAACGCGTCGACCTGCCCAACAAACTGTGCGATGTTTCCGGGGAAAATTGCGATGAAGAAGGCCGCCGTCAGAAGTCCGACGTAACTCTGAAACTTCGGGAGCACCACGAGCCCGAGCCCGAGTGCGATCTCAACAACACCCGACAACACCACAACGAGGTCTGGGTCCAGCGGCAACCAGTTCGGAACCTGAGCCTGAAACTCCAGTCGAGAAAAAGTGATGTGTCCGACGCCGGCATACATGAGCGCGAGACCCAGCAACACCCGGGCGATGGCTGCAATCCGCGAACCAATCGGACCATGCGGCTTGATGAATCCCATCGGAGTTTCTCCTCTATTTGTTGGTCACGTGGGTTGAAACGGCAAAATCTGCACCGAATCGCTCGGCCAACAGAGCGTCGTAAACGTCGTCTTGGCTCGCGAGGCGGTCGATGATGTCCTGAGATTCTTCGAGGGCCGCCTCAACCTCGGGGCGCCGCGCAGTTGACTCACGGTATCGGTGGGGTGCCTGGTTTGTGAGCTCGACAATGAGGTCATCCAACTTCGAAATCGGAACTACACGTAACTCGCCCGATTCCATTGCGGTCGCAAGTTGCCTCGGCTCATCGAAGACTTCGTGGAGCCAAAACGGGTAGCCTCGGCCCGGATTGAACGAGTTGAACCAGAGGCGCCCATCGATGCGGCCGTCACCTAACAAGAACCTCTGGGAGTCTGTGAAGAGCTTTCGTCGCTTCGCGTGATCGTGGTGGGTCCACCTGAAACTCGGGTCTGTGCCTTTCGCTGCGCGCAGTTCATCGCTTGTCATCGCCGAAAGGTGATAGGAATTCCAATAATCGCGAAACAGCGAAACGAGGCGCTGACGGGCTGGGCGAACGCTCATCAGGATGGGCGGCGTGTGACCACGAGAAGAAATGGCGCGAGCTAGCCATCGCGTTTCGGCAAACGTTGCATGACCGTTACTGACCCGCAACCTTTTCGCTGAAGATTGATTGCTGACTAGGTCTCTCATCGCGTCAAATGCCTGACGCGCGTCGTCACACGTTGGATCGTTGCAGTAGCAAAGTTGGCCCAACCGCTGCGACGATTGGGGAAAGACTGAGTTGTCCCACGCTGCATTCATTCGGATAGCAGTGTTGACCGTTGTGCCACCCGTTTTTGCCAGGTGAAGCCAGACGATCGCATCGGACGCTTGCCGAACAGCTCGCCGCGCCGCATCAATTCCGGGAAGCCATGCGTCGACAGCATCGGCGTGCCGGGAATACATCTTCGTTCTGAACGAGACCAAGACTCACCTTTCAGTTTCGTAATCGAAGGCTATTGCACGAGTGTGCCCAAGAGCGTCCTCAGAAGGAAAAACACGTGAGGTAGATTGAATCGCTCGCATTTTTTCGGGCATGCCCTCGTAGCTCAGAGGATAGAGCAGGAGCCTTCTAATCTCTTGGTCGCAGGTTCGAGTCCTGCCGAGGGCACGTCGAGTCGTGTGGCCAGAGGCCACCGAGTCGGCGTGGCATTGGTAGATCGAGAACCTGCTCGTGGGCCCACAGCCGCCGGTTACCGGCGAAGCGCTAGCTTCGACGGTCCTAGGCTGGAGAGTCGAGTCCTGCCGAGGGCACGTCGAGTCCGCGCCGAGCGAGTTAGTCGGATATCAGAGGGATTGCCATGACAAACGCACTTTTGCCAAAATGGTCCCGGACTTTACAATGAATTGGTATTTCTTAATTAACATGGAAGGTTGGAAATGAAGAACAAATCTGTCACAACTGGAATAGCCAC
>WLDR01000130.1 GCA_009704705.1 Actinomycetota bacterium
GAACAAGAGTGGCAGCGTCGTCGACCTCGACATCTCGCTGGCTAACGATCGGATGCGCGACCTCATCGCAGACGCGTCAAAAATGTCGGCGGTCCTCGACGACGAAAAGCTCTCCGCACTCATCCGCGATCTCGAGACGGCTCGAGAGTCGGCAGCAATCGTCACGACGCGCCTTCAGATGCTGCGCGCTGAATCACAATTAGCTCTTGAGTGCCACTTGGAATCGCGCTGGCATGGCGACCACGTCATCGCTATCGCCACGTCAGTCAGGCCGCTCTTGCCTACTGCACAGAGCGTGGCGTACTCGGCCGACATCATCGTCAAGGCGATGCCCGAGATGCCCATTGCCTACGGCGTGCTCGTCGATGGTCGCTGGCAGCGATTTCCAACCCAGGCAATGCTCTCAGCGCTCAACCTGTCGCCGGTGGAGTTTGAAGAGTTATCACTCATGGACCTACCTCGTGGTGATGAACGGGTTCGGGTCGAGGAGTGGCTTCACTCAGTCGAGCACGACCGGGGATCGCCCTTGACTTTTCTGGCGAGCGCGAAGCCCAGCGCGGAGTCGTCTGATTCCCGGTGGATGACGTTGCGCATGTCGCAGGTGTCGTCGAACGAGAATCCCCTGCACGCATCAGCGACCAACGCGCCCGACGCGCCCGACGGTGGCGAAACCGGCGGTCAAGCCAACTTCTTCGTTCTGCGCGACGTAGACGACGAGGTTCGTTTGCGCGAACAAAGTCAAGATGCACTGCGGCACCTTGACGAACAACTCGGGGTTCTGTCATCAGCACTCAACGCGTCACGCGATGGATTCGCGATTTGGAAAGCCGTGCGAAACAAGAAGGGCGACCTGCTCACGTTCGAACTCGTTTTCATCAATGACGCTGGCGCCGCACCGACCGGCAAGATGGCGCGCAAGCTTCTCGGGCGTCCAATTGAAACCGTCGTCGGAGGCACCGAGGCCAAAGACCTCGCTGCGCTCTTCTCCCGAGCGCTCAGCACACATCAAGTTCAGACGGAGACAGTTCAAATCAACAGCAGTGCCGGTTGGGTTGGCGCCTATCAAAACCAGGTCGTCCCGTTTTCACACGATCAAGTACTCACCTCTTTTCGCGATGTCAGTGAAGACCAACGCGAACGTGACCGACTGAATTGGCTCGCAGAACACGATCACCTCACGGGGCTCCCGAATCGACGTAACCTCGAAGAAATTCTTCAGTCCGCGCTCGACCGCGTGCGAGGAACGAATCAATTCATCGCATTCGCTTTCGTTGACATCGATGACTTCAAGAAAGTCAACGACACGCATGGCCACGACATCGGCGACAGCCTCCTCAAGGAATTCGGTCAGCGCATGCGTCTCTCTCTCGGTGAGGCCGGCGTCGTGGCTCGCCTTGCGGGTGATGAGTTCGGGCTCGTGATTGACAGCGTGCCCTCAGACGCTCAACTCAAGCGCACCCTCGCGGCGATGCTCGAACACATGCGCGAACCATTTGCCAGCACGACCACACCCCTCTCTGTGTCATGCTCAGCAGGAGTGGCGCTGTGCGCCGGTGCAGAGCCAATCAGCGAAGTGCTGCGCATCGCCGACAAAGCGATGTACCGAGCCAAACACGATGGCAAGAATCGCTTTCATGTCGTGCACATTTAACGAAATCGGGAGGACGGAATGACGCCCGCGTCACAGCAGCCGGAATCAGAGCTTGCTTCGCAGCAGGATTTTGTCGACACCATCGGTTCATTGTCGCCAGAACGAGACCTGCTCCTCGTGATGCTCCTTGTGACCAATCTGCCGATTATCAACGTGCAGTTCGGCATGGAGCAAGGAGAGGAGGTTCTCGGCGAAGTTGCGTCACGAATCGGCGCGCTCCATCACACACGCTTGACCGCTCGAATCTCTCCCGTTCTTTTCGGTGTGATCGCAGAAGACGAGTCGAATCCAATCCGATTCTTGAAGACAGTCCGCGATGTCATCACCGACATCAACTCGTCCGGTCGATTCCGATTCTTGATTGAGGCAAGCATCGGTGCTGTCGTCTCCGATCATCGAACTGAAATCGAGGCGCTCGACTGGATTGCTCGTTTGAACCTTGCCGTTCTCAAGTCGACCCGCACCGGAAATCCAGAAATCGCGGATGAGATGGTCGCCCTGTCCGAGGGTGTTCGGCAGCAACTGGCGCGCTTGTCGCCAGGTTCGGCCGTGCCGGAGGGTATGTACTGGGTCTTTCAGCCCATCAACGTTGTCGGAACGCGAGAAGTTTTCGGCTATGAAACGCTCTGCCGGTGGAACGTTCCTGACCTAGGCGAAGTGTCAGCTGACATCTTTATCCAAATCGCTGAGGACATGAACCTCGTTCAGCTGATTGACTTCTGGACCATTGCCGCCGTGGAGCGCTCGTATCCCGAGCTCGTTCGCTTGGGGGGACAAATGATCACAATTAACGTGAGCGCGCAGACTCTCGGAAACGACCACGAGTTCTTCTCTGCTGTCGATCGCATTTTGCCGAGAATCCGGGATGCCCATTTTTCACTCGTATTCGAATTGACCGAGACTTCGATCATCAAGAACCAGATTGACTTGAACGCGAGCCTTTCTTCGATGCGCAAGCGCGGCGCAAAGATTGCCATCGATGACTTCGGCACGGGTCAAACCAGCCTCAGCATCATCAGCAGTTTGCCAACCGACTTCGTCAAACTCGACGGTTCGCTGCTTCAGGCCGAACGGCCAGACCTCAGCAGAGGGTTGCTCGAACTCGGCATGAAGTTTGCGCATCTAGTCGGCGCGAAGGTCATCGTCGAAAAAGTTGAAACGGAAGCCGACTTAGATCTTGCTCGCGAAGTTGGCGCGGATTACGCTCAGGGATGGCTGTTCGGCAAGCCGATTATCGTGGATCAGATCAAGCCTCAGTCGGCTGAATCCGGGTAAATGCTGCGCGTCTCGCGCCGATAGTTTCCGGGTCGATAC
The DNA here is from genome assembly GCA_009704705.1 of Actinomycetota bacterium. Taxonomy (GTDB): domain Bacteria; phylum Actinomycetota; class Actinomycetes; order Actinomycetales; family Microbacteriaceae; genus RFQD01. Next base: position 2,966 of record WLDR01000130.1, read on the forward strand.
GTTGATTTGCGAACGAATTTTGGAAATGCTTTCACGATCGACAGCGCAGCAAAAATCGTTGTGTTCAAGGCCACCAGCGAAGCCAGGATGATGAAGAACCTGGACTCCAAGAACGTCTCGGGCAAAAGAATCCCCGTCACGATGTGAATCATGTGAACTCTCCCCTGCGTTGATGAACCGGCTTTTCCAGAACGTGCTTTCCGTGATGCGAGCCTTTATGTGGCGCTTCGTTGCCCCACCGCGCGCGGCGCTTGAAAGCGATGTCGATGACTCCCTTGAGAAAGACGATGTCGAGAAAGGTGTCATAGATCAATTCGATGACGAGCGTCGCGGCGAGCAATCGGGCCGCCCAACCACCTCGCCACACCGAAACAACGCGCTCGATGATGAAGATCACGCCCATGAGAAGCCAAAACGGATACCAGATCCACGTGTCGGTCGAAACAATCTGCAAGAAGATCAGGAGAAAGAATGACCACAGTGCAAAAACCGAATATGCGATGCCGACCTGTTGCGACCAATATCGGGAGGTGGTCGGAGTCAAGCCGTAGGCACTGATGTTCTCAAGCGCTCCGCGTTGCCAACGAAGGCGCTGCCTCCACAGCGTTCGCCACGTGGGCATGAGCTCGGTTTCGACCTGGCATTGCGCGGGCGATGTGATGAGCGCGCCCAATGACTTCAACGCGATTGTGATTTCGTTGTCCTCGGTGAGCGCCGCCGTGTCGTACACGTCGCCTCGAACGCCCGGGATGATCGAGCCGCGACTCGCTGCGAGAACCTTCAGAGCCGGAGCGCGAAAGATCGACGCGGTACCCGTGAGCACGAAGACTCGACCACGACGGCGCTTGATGTCACGCGCATAGCGTGTGTATTCGTTGCGTTGAAGCTGGCCAAGCAGACCTCGGCCCGGTTCACCGAAGAACAAGCCGCCGATGGCACTTAAGCCTCGGTCGTACGTAAATCGGTTGACCGCAGTCTCGATGAAACCCTGCTTCAATCGCGTGTCGGCATCCAGAATCATGAAGGTGTCGTTCGGGCGTGCATCGTGCAGCAACGCGGAGAGCGCCTGATTGAGAGCACCTGCTTTTTGGTGGTTGTTGTTGACCGATTCCCGAACCTCGATGCCGCGCGCGTGCGCGAGCGCGACCGTGTTGTCGGTGCAGTTGTCGGCGATGACGATAACTCGATCGGGCAACCGGCTTTGCTTGAACAGCTCGTCGAGGGTTTCGCCCAGAACATCCTCTTCGTTGTGCGCGGGGATGAGCACGGTCACGGTCACTTCGCCATAAAAGACCCCGCGCGTCGCATCCATAATGACCCACGGCGCGAGTGGCTTGGCGTCGGCCTGGTGAGAACGACGTGAGTTGTTGATGTCTCGAACTTCGAGGCCAACGAAAACCAGCACGACGATGAAGGCGATGAGGATGCTCGCCACGATGGCAAGCAAAGGTGGGGCCTGCCACGAGTACGTGAACGGCACTCCGCCGACGAAGACGACGCCATCGGACGGCGACGTCAGCGTGCTTTCGGTCGTCGA
>WLDR01000131.1 GCA_009704705.1 Actinomycetota bacterium
AGCAAGTCGATCGTCTGCTTTGACCAGCGTACAAAGTCTCCGGCGGGCATATCTGCATCAAAGAGGACGTCATCGAGTCGCCCGCCACTGGCCCAGCGATGCATGGCCTGACAAAGTCCCGTGGCAAGTGGCGACGTACCCGGAAGTCGATGGTGATGTTCAAGATCGTCGAGTTCGGCCCAAATCGTTGTCGTTGTTTCCAGTGCTGACCGAAAAACACCGCGCGGAAGCCGACGCTCGTTGATGTTGCCTTCCTCCCGTCGAGGCTCAAAAACAAGAGCGCACGCGAGTGCGGCCAGTCCAGCGGGGTCAATTCCCGCCCAAGCTTCTCGGCGAAGACACTCGGCCACGAGAAGATCGCGCTCGCCGTAGATGCGCGCAAGTTGATCACCGATCGGAGTCACGGCGAGGTCTCTACCGTGAGGATCACGTTCCAGATAACCCGTGTCGCTCAAGACATCGCACACTCGATCGAAAATTCGTGCAACTGCTCCGGTGCGCGATTCAATCTGAGCGATGAGCTGGTCTGTTTGGCGACGCAGTTTCCACCAGCGCTCCCCCCAACGCGCGTGGTTCTCCCGATCTGGACACGCGTGGCTTGGATGTGACCTCAAGCGCTGTCGCAGTCGAGCAAGTTCTTGGTTTCGCTTGTCGCGAGCCGCACGTGATTGTGACTCGTTTCCCTTACCTGACTTCTCCAGTTGAGTGAGATCGTGCCGAATTTGTGCATATTGGGCGAAGTCCCCGAGGTGACACGACATCGGCTTTGCCATGCCCGACAACGAATCTTCCTGCTGCGCTACCTTGCGTGCCAGGTCGACCACCGCACGGTCCGCCTGGAATTGAGCAAATGAAGACTCGAGAATCTCGCGCGTGCGAACGCGACCGAATTGTGTAATGAGGTTTACAGCCATGTTGTACGTCGGACGAAAACTTGAGTTGAGCGGGTAGGTGCGACGACTCGCTAGATTCGCAACGGTCTGGGGATCGAGCGCCCCGGACCACTGGATGACGGCGTGACCCTCGACATCGATTCCTCGTCGACCCGCTCGCCCGGTGAGTTGTGTGTACTCCCCCGGTGTCAAGGGCACCCTCGCCTCGCCGTTGAACTTGTCGAGCTTTTCGAGCACGACTGAGCGGGCGGGCATGTTTATGCCCAGCGCGAGTGTTTCCGTGGCAAAAACAGCCTTGACGAGCTTGCGTTGGAAAAGCTCCTCCACAACCTCTTTGAACGCCGGCAGCAATCCGGCATGGTGTGCGGCAACCCCTCGCTCCAGTCCCTCCAGCCATTGCCAATAGCCCAAAACAGCGAGATCTTCGTCGAGCAACGTGCGGCATCGCTCGTCCACGATGGCTCTAATCTCCTCGCGTTCCTCAGCATCGGTCAGTCGGATGCCCGAGCGCACAACCTGAGATACCGCCTGGTCACAACCGTTTCGGCTAAAGACAAAAAAGATCGCCGGGAGCAGGTTCTTGTCGTCGAGCATCTCGATGACGTCGGGCCGGTCCATGCGAGATCCGCCGCCGGAGTCGAATCGGGGACCACTGCTCGGAAAGCTTCCTCGGCCTCGATTTCGTGCGCTCGATCCGCCACTCCCAGAGCCATTTCGGCCCACAGCTGAGCGATAGTGAGCCGAACGTGAATGAGCATGGGCCAACTGAGTGAGTTCCGGATTCACGCGGTGCGTCGTGGCTTTGCCCGAGCTGTCGAACAAGTCGATGAACTTTGAACCAATGAGCACATGTTGATCAAGAGGAACAGGGCGGTCTTCCGACACCACGATGTCGGTATTGCCGCGCACGGCCATGAGCCAATCACCGAACTCCTCTGCATTTGAGACGGTTGCACTCAGTGAAATCATGCGCACCGACAAAGGAAGGTGAATGATGACTTCTTCCCAGACGGCGCCGCGAAAACGATCAGCGAGGTAGTGGACTTCGTCCATCACGACGAATTCGAGATGCGTGAGCAGGTCGCTGTCGGCGTACAGCATGTTTCGAAGAACTTCGGTCGTCATGACCACGATGCGCGCGCCAGCATTGACGTTGGTGTCGCCGGTCAGCAAACCGACGTTCTCGGTACCCCATTCGTCAACCAGCTCGTTGAACTTCTGGTTGCTGAGCGCCTTCATGGGCGTTGTGTAAAAGAGTTTGCCGGTCGAGTTGCCCATGGCGAGGTGTACTGCGAATTCGGCGACGATGGTCTTGCCGGCACCAGTCGGAGCTGCGACGAGCACGCTTCGCCCACGCTCGAGAATGGAGCATGCCTCTATCTGAAACGGGTCGAGGTCAAAATCGCGATGCGACTGAAATGCATCAAGAAGTGGATGCGCGCTGCGAGATTTGGCGCGCGCATATCTCTCGGCAGGCGAGGGTCGCTCCTCGCGCCCACTCATCAAGTCACCGGTTCTGCGGGCGGCAACGTGGTCTCTGCGGGTGCTACGTCACTCGCGCGCGGAACACCATTGGCAGCCTGTCTCTTTGCCTTACGTGCGTCGTGCAACGAGGCGATCGCGGCGGCGAGAAAGTAGAGACCCACCATCGGAATCGCGAGCAGAAACATCGAGAGCACGTCGGCGGCAGGCGTCGCGATTGCCGTGAACAGCGTGATCGACAAGATCGCAATGCGCCACCCCTTCAGAATGGCTTTCGCGCTCAGTACACCGGCAAAGTTGAGGAGAACGAGAAAAACCGGAAGCACGAAGGCGACGCCGACCACGACCGTGAGTTTCAGTACGAAATCAAAATAGGTCTTTGCCGTGATGATAGACGCATCATCTTGCGGAGCGAATGACGTCATCAGCTCCACGATGTGAGGAAAAACAAACCAGCCGGCCGCGCATCCGGCAAGAAAAAGCGGCACGGCAAAAACGAAGAAGCCCAGAACGTATCGCACCTCACGACGCGTCATGCCGGGCACAAAGAAGGCCCAGATTTGATATAGCCAAATGGGGCTGGAGACCACCAGTCCAATTGTGAGTGCGATCTGCATGCGCAGGTCGAACGCGCTCGTGATGCTGTCATAGTTGAGCGTCGCGATTCGGCCTTGATTCTCCGCAACGTCAAAGATTGGCTGTCGAATTGCCTGAAGCAAAAAGTCGGAGAGAAACCAGCCACCCACCATGCCTGCGACAATCGCTGCGGCCGATATGTAGACCCGCTTGCGAAGCTCGAGAAGGTGTGCCCCGAAAGACATTCGTTCTCGGCGACCGGCGCGGTCAGCTCGTTTTGTGCGCCCTCGGGAAGGCCGCGATTGAGTCGACACGACTACTTGGTCGTCGAGTTGCCACCCTTAGCGGGCGATGACTTCGTTGCGCTCGCGTTAGTGGTCTTCTTTGCTGGCGTCGCGGAACCGGACTTCGCCTCGTCGGGGTCGTCATCGTCCTTCATCGCCTTGACTTCCTGACGGAAGATACGCATTGACTGACCAAGGCTACGAGCGAGTCCGGGAAGTTTTGGAGCGCCAAAAATGAGAAGCACGACGAGGATGACAATGAGCAGGTGCCAACCGTTGAGGTTTGAAAGCATCAGAATCTCTTTTCTTCGCGAATGCGGGAACTCTGCGGGTTAGAGGCGCAGGTACATTCTAGCGAAGTGCTACTTCGAAGACTTGCGGGAAGCTGGATAAGCGGACAGCGCCTCTTTTGCCCACGCGGTGACCGTGCGCGTCGCTTCAGGCGGACTTACGACACGTATGGTGCCGGGCAACGACGCCACCACGCGCGCAAGACTACGCAGTGACCCAATGGTCACGCTGACTCGGGCAAACCCAGCCGGCGCACCAGCAAGCTGTTGCGGAGCAAACTCCGTGATGAGTCGCACGGAATTCGACGGCATCTCAAGCACAACGGTGTGCAGTCCTGACGTCGGCGGGTCGAACAGCTCGTCGCCGAGCTCCTCGGCCAGCACTCGGGTTGTGTGCCTACGACGCGTGTGTGTGGCGGAAATGATGCGATCAATTCGGAAAGTCATTATGCCTTCGCGCGTATGGCAATAGCCACGCACGTACCACGAGCTGGCAACGAGATCGATGCGCAACGGTTCGATGGAACGGGTCGTGCGCTTCTGGTCGGCGTTCTGATAAACGATTTCGAGCTGTGTTTTGGTATCCAGGGCCTTACGGACTTCTTCAATCAGCGGTGGCGTGGGAGGCGGTTCAATATGAATTGCATTCGCCGACGAAACGTTGGCGCCCTTGGCGAGCTTTTCGCGCAGTGCCTTGATGGCACGTCGGTCCGTAATCCCGGGGATGTTCTCGATGTACTGCAGTCCGGCTACGAGCGTCGCGGCCTCTCGAGATGTCAATCGCGGTGCGCGACGAAGCTCGACCTCGTTCGTGACGAAGACGACGCGCTCCTTGAGAAACAGATCCCA
>WLDR01000132.1 GCA_009704705.1 Actinomycetota bacterium
AGTCTGAACCGGCGGTAAAAGTCCGCGAACCTTGACGCCCACCCATCCGGGTGACGCATCACAGGCCGAGCCGGTGGAATTCCGGGACCGACGGTTAAAGTCCGGATGAGAGGTAGCGCGTCACGAGGTAACTCGTGTGATGTGTTGCGTGCCGTTATGGCGCCAATCGTCGTCCCGGAGTTTGTGTTGCAGGTTAAGAACCTCCACACGAAACGGACACACCCCATGACTGGCACCTCGCCCGCGTCGAACCCGGCTGGCACAGCCGTCGGTGGCGCGTCGGCCTATGCCGAGATGATGCATCGTGCCGTCGAATTGTCCATGAACGGCCCGGCCCACGATGCAAACCCTCGCGTGGGTTGTGTGGTGCTGGATGCGCACGGTGCGATCATCGCTGAAGGTTGGCACCGCGGCTCGGGCACGCCCCATGCCGAGATCGACGCTCTGTCTCAACTTTCCCCCGAACAAGCTCGCGGAGCCACGTTCGTCGTCACCCTGGAGCCCTGCAACCACACCGGACGCACGGGCCCGTGCGCCAACGCGCTCATCGACGCGGGGGTCACTCGCGTCGTGTTCGGCCTCACCGACCCGGGAGACGTCGAGGGTGGTGGTGGTGACAAGCTTCGCGCTGCGGGCATTGAGGTGCTCGGTGGCGTCGAGCCCGAAGCGGTGATGAGCGTTGTCTCCGACTGGTACCGCTCCGCCGCGCTCGGCCGCCCGGTCGTGACGGTTAAGTGGGCGTCAAGCCTGGACGGTCGCGCCGCGGCAAATGACGGAACGAGCCAGTGGATTTCATCACCCGAATCTCGCGAGCGAGTTCACGCGCAACGAGCCGAGCACGATGCCATTACCGTCGGAACCTCGACCGTTCTGGCCGACAACCCGTCACTGACAGCACGCACACCAAACGGTGACCTGCTCGAACACCAGCCCATTCCCGTGGTCATCGGGGAGCGCGCCGTTACGGGCGAGCGACTTGAAGCTCACCCGCGCGAGGTCGTGCACCTGCGCACACGGGACTTGAGTCTCGCCCTGCGCGACCTGCACGAGCGGGGCATCCACTCGCTCTATGTCGAAGGCGGGCCAACACTCGCCAGCGCATTCATCGAGGCCGGATTCGTAGACAAGCTATATGTCTTCATCGCGCCCGTCTTGCTCGGTGGCGCCAAACTCGCTCTCACCGACCTGGGAGTCACAACCCTGACCGACCGCATTGACGTTGTCGTGGACAGCGTGGAACACCTAGGCAGCGACCTTCTGATCACCGCTCATCCGGCACGACCAAACACCGAAAGAGAGGCCCGCTGATGTTTACCGGACTCATTGAAGAAGCAGGCGAAATTGTGGCCATCGAGCCTTCGGGCGACGGTGCACGTTTCACTGTGCGGGGCAACAAAGCTCTGTCGGATGCCCAACACGGCGACTCCATTGCGGTCAGCGGTGTCTGTCTCACCGTCATCGCGCAGACACCCGACACGTTCACAGCCGACGTCATGGCACAAACCCTCGACATGAGCACACTCAGCGAGGCCAAGCCGGGTACTCGCATCAACCTCGAGCGCGCTGCGAAAGCGGGCGACCGACTCGGGGGCCATATCGTGCAAGGTCACGTCGACGGCACGGCGAGCGTGATTGAGGTTCGACCGGGCGAAGAATGGCGCGTGATTCGCTTTTCACTCTCCCCCGAGCTCGCACCTCTCGTCGTGAACAAAGGCTCCATCTGCATCGATGGCGTTTCACTCACGGTCAGCGACATCAGCGACCCGTCAGAGCCAGCCCAGTGGTGCGAAGTTTCACTCATCCCCGAGACGCTCGTGGCGACGACCCTGGGTGACCGCGTGGCCGGCGACCGCGTCAACATCGAGACCGACATCGTCGCCCGACACGTCGAACGCATGCTCAGCTTTCACACGGCCCAAACACAAGGAGGTCGCTCATGAGCGAGTCCGACATCAAACTGACCCCCATGCCCGAGGTGCTCGACGCATTGCGCGCCGGCAAGCCCGTGCTCGTTGCCGACGACGAAGGACGTGAGAACGAAGGTGACGCCATCATGGCGGCCGAACTCGCGACACCCGAGTGGGTGGGGTGGATCATCCGCAATTCGTCTGGCTTGCTCTGTGCGCCGGTGTCGCGAGACATCGCCGATGGCCTGAATCTGCCAATCATGGTCGAGCGCAACGAAGACACGCGCCGAACGGCATACACGGTGACCGTCGACGCGAGCCACGGCATCACAACGGGCATTAGCGCGACCGACCGCTCGCGCACGCTCAATGTGCTCGCAAACCCCGAGTCGACCTCGCACGACCTCATTCGCCCGGGACACATTCTTCCGTTGCGGGCAATGGATGGGGGCGTTCACGAGCGTGCCGGGCACACCGAGGCTGCAATCGACCTCATGCGCCTCGCCGGGCTTCGTCCTGCCGCCGTCATCGCCGAGATCGTCGACGACGCGGGTGAGATGATGCGCATGCCCGAACTCATGGCACTCGGCCGCAAGACAGACATTCCCGTGACAACCGTTGCCGCGCTTATGGCGTGGATTGACGAACACGGCATTGAGCGACCCAAGCTCGAGGACCTCAACCAAAAGCGCGTTCATTTCGAAGTTGAAACGACCGTTCCCACCGAGTTCGGGCTTCTCACGTTCCGCGGGTACCGCGACCGAATGACTGGTTCTGACCACGTCGCCATAGTCTCGGGCAAACCGACCAAGAACGGCACCCTCGTTCGAGTGCACAGCGAATGCCTCACCGGTGAGGCCCTCGGGTCGCTCAAGTGTGAGTGCGGTCCACAGCTCGACGAGGCCTTGCGCACGATCGCGCGCGAAGGCGGTGTCGTGTTGTACATGCGTGGGCACGAGGGCCGCGGTATCGGTCTCGTGAACAAGTTCAAGGCCTACCGCTTGCAAGAGGAGGGCCTCGACACGCTGGATGCAAACCTTGCACTCGGCTTCCCCGCTGACGCCCGCGACTACACGGCTGCTGCCCGGATGCTCGAAGATCTCGGCATTGAATCAGTTCGACTGTTGTCGAACAACCCCGAGAAGAGACGCCAGCTCATTGAGCACGGAATTCAAATCGACGGCCTGGTTCCCCTCGTCGTCGGGCTCGGTGACTTCAACGTCGGCTACCTTGACGTCAAGCGCGACCGCATGGGGCACCAGTTGCCAACCGTGCTTCCGATTCTCGAAAACCTTGCCCCCACGAAGGTGGTGAACGACTAATGGCCGGTCACGGTTCTCCCACGGCAACGCTTGGCATGGAGGTAACTGGCATCGAGGTAACTGGCGTCGACGGTCGCGGCATCAACGTCGTCATCGTGGCCGGAACGTGGCACGACGAAATCTCGAACGGGCTCATCGCCGGTGCCGAGCGCGCGCTCACCAAGGCGGGCGCCACTTTCTCGGTCGTGCGCGTAGCTGGTTCGTTCGAATTGCCGCTCGCCTGTCAGGTGGCTCTGCAGCAGGGAGCTGACGCTGCCGTGGCACTCGGCGTGATCATCCGAGGGGGCACTCCCCACTTTGAGTACGTGTCGGATGCGGCGACGAGCGGCCTGCTGCAGGTCACGTTGTCGACAGGCAAGCCAGTCGGTTTCGGCGTGCTCACACTGGATGATGAGCAACAGGGTCTCGATCGCGCTGGGCTCCCCGGGTCAAAAGAAGACAAAGGCGAAGAGGCTGCCCTCGCTGCCCTGCAATCGGTTCACACCTTGCGTGCATTGACCGCGAAGTAGGCTGAAGCTATGCAAATTCTTGTAAACATTCTGGTCATACTGCACTTCATCGGTCTCGCCTACTTGCTGGGATCCTTCCTGGTGCAAATCAAGGACATCGTCAAGGGCAAGGGCCGCGTTCTGCGAGGCATGCTCGATGGTGCACTCCTGCAGATCATCACGGGTGTGGCACTTGTGGGCATCTACTCGGCCGGCCTGGTCGAAGACGAAACGGTCGACAATGCCAAGATTGCCGTCAAGCTTGGCGTCGTTCTCGTGATCTATGTGCTCGCGTTGATTTTCCGCAAGCGCACCGTTGCACCGTCGTGGGTGTTGTGGCTCATCGGGCTTCTCACCGTGAGCAACATCATCATCGCCGTCGTCTGGTAGCCGACAATTTCTTCTCCGTTTAGCGGGCGGCGCGGGGCTCCACCTCAGGGTGGTCCCCGCGCCAGCTTCCGCCAACTCTTTCCGTACCTCACCGAGCATCGGGCCGAACGACCATGGCAAGGCCAAAATGAAACTGTGTTGGAAGATGGCTTACCGGAACACGACAAAAGCTGTTATTTGTGCGCAGGAAATACAAGGGCCAATGGCCAACAAAACGAAGAATATACCGGCTGTTACG
>WLDR01000133.1 GCA_009704705.1 Actinomycetota bacterium
GACCTTGCTGACCGGATGGTCGGGAGACGCCGTGTCGGCGTGGTACGCCAACACCGATCTCTATGGCCCGATGTCGTTCCTGCTCGTGCCGTTGCCCGTCATCGCGGTGGCCATCGTGGGCATGTTCGCCGCCGGTGGCGACAAGTGGTACATGACCCGCTACCTCAAGTGGATCTACTACGTGGGCGGAAGCGTCGTATTCGCAGCAACGGTCTGGGTCACTGACTTCTTCGGTCAGGTCTTCGGCCAATAGGCCATCAATAGTCCTGACGTCTCTAGTTTGTCTTCGCTCGACGAACTGCCACGAGAGCATGACAACCAGCCCCTATCAGGGTCACGACAAGCGTCGCGACTGCAAGTTGTGCGGTGTCCGCAGTTCCCGTATCGGGGAGTTCTGGTGCGTTCGCTGGCGGGGACAGGCACGGATCCAAATCAAAGACCGTGTCTGAACCACCAAACTGCTTGGTCACCCACACTTGACACCCATTCTGCGCAAAGGCAATGCCGCTGGCGTTCCCCGCAAAAGGGATGGCTTCAATGAGACTGAGATCGGATGCGTCGAAAACGCCCACCCGACTGCTAACCGGCTGCGATGCCCACAACTGAGAGCCATCGGGACTCACCGCCATGAATGAGGTCCTCTCGGTGGAAACCGACAAGAGTTCGATGCCGGAAAGTGCATCGAACATCTGAATGCTCGAGTCAACGAACGATCCCACATAAACACTTGCACCGTCGCTTGAATACGCAACGCTACTTGGGGTGTCGGCCGTGTTGACGACGACGAAATCACCGAGGTTTGCAAGGTTTACCAAGTAGACAGTGTCAATGGCGCCTGCTGCGGCCGCGAAGTGCATGCCGTCTGGTGCGAATGCCAAGCTCGTGAGTTCTTGGCTAAAGAAAACCCACATCCACACGTATGACCAATCGGCCGTGTTGTACACCGCCACAAACGGCTCGCTCGCTCCGGTGTAGGCAATCGCAACCTTGCTGCCGTCTGGGCTGAGTGCCAATTGCTTCGGTGCGATGCCATCGAGTGTCGGGGGATTCGTGACCGATCCTGTGGCCAGATCAACGACGTTCACCCGGTCATTCGAGGTATCGGTGACGATTGCACGCGTGCCGCCCGGCAAAATAGCGACGTTGGAGTAGACGTAGTCCGTTCCGGGCAGTGGCCACGATGCCACGAGGTCCAAATTAGCGCCCGTCGTGTAGCCAATGAGTTCGTTGGTGGTCGTGGCGAGTGTCCACGTCTGTGCGCCATCGGGAGTTGTGGCAATGCGGTTCGGGTTGATGCCTGCCGTCACGGATCGTTCGTTGATAACAGTAGCTGCGGCGGGAGCTGCGGCACCGAAAACAACACCGCTGATAAAGAGCAGTCCGAGCGCGCGGGCAATCACTTTCATGGCCGCCAGTCTATCCGCCGCGTCAATCCCAAAGACATGGGGGGTACTGAGACCCACATGAGCATCCAAAATGAAATGCCACGCTGAGATTTTCCAATATGGCGCCTGAATCTCGTGATACTCTTTCTGAAATATTGTTTTGGAGACCTTTGGGTCACCAATCTATGGATAGGAATAAGCATGCGAGTTAGTCGTGTCTCTAAAGGGGTCCTCGCTGGAGTGGCGGCGGTAAGCCTTGCTCTAGGGGTTTCTCCCGCGTTCGCCTACGACGTGCCGAGCAGCTGGAGTGAGTCCGGTCTCAAGCCCGTTGTTGCAGAAGTTGGCTCATATTCTTGGTCAGTGGATGGCTTGGGAACCGTGAACCGCACAGGAACGCTTCAAGTGAGCAAGCCGACCGGAGGAACGGTTCACAAGGCCTACTTGATGGCCGCGCAGGTTCGCGATGAAGCCAAGCCCACGCTGGGTTCGCCGTCCACTGTTCTACTTAATGGCTCCGCGGTCACATTTGAGCTTGAATCGCTTGACCCGGGTACGTCCAGTGGAGACTTCAACAACTACTTCGGCGATGTCACGTCGCTTGTGAAGTCGACGCTGGATGCCGCGAGTGTTGGTGTGACCAACATTACGATCGATGAGGGTGTCACAGAAACAAACCCGTCGGATCCCACTGACGTGACACCACTGATTGAGGGAACCGCCCTAATGGTCATTTGGAACGACCCGGCGGTCGACGTGTCGACAATCATTGTGGCGTTTGGCAACTCAAACCCTGCAGGTGACAATTTCTCGCTGGCTTTTGATGCTCTGACCAGTCCGCAGCTCGAGGACCTGCAGTTGTCAATTGGCGATTCCTACAGCTATCAGTTGCCAGGCGATTCGCCTGGCGATGGCACTCAGGCATCCTCCATCACCGTAAATGGCCAGACTATGGCGGATGCAGCCGGCGGTTTTGACGACTGCCTCGTCGACGGCGAGGGAGCGGACCCCAGTCTGCACTGGGACTGCAATGACGGTGCTCTGCTGAGTGTCGGTGGCGTCGGTGACAACTCTGCCAACCCGACTCTGCCCGCGCCGGATCCGATTGGTAATCAGCCGGACGATGAGCTGTACTCCTTGTCACCATTCGTTCAGGTCGGATCCACGTCGATTGAGGTTCAGACCCTGAACCCCTCCAGCGACGACAACGTATTCTTCGCCGCGTTCAACCTGAAGCACATCATCGCGACTCTTCTGTCAAATGAGCTGCCTAACACGGGTACAGACGCTCGGGCGACAGGAATCATCGGGGCGATTGCGTCGCTGATTGTCGCAGCTGGTGCCGTCGCTTTCGTGTCGGCACGTCGACGAGGTCGCGCGTAACACAACCTGCAAGACGAGTGGGGTCGGCCTGAAAGGTCCGGCCCCACTTTTTGTGCCCTCGGCACGAACTGGGAGTGTGACCAACTGAACGGAGGAATCGGTCGATTTCTGATTGCGAGGCACCACGGCAGAGAACTGTTGACTCCGTTGACCTCTCCCCGCTGTGCATCGCGCTATTCATTCTCGAGTTAACGTGCGACGCCACATCTGAGTCAGCGCAACAAAAATAAGATATATAGTTTGTTGAAGGGTTTGAAAATCTTCAAACTTCTCTTTTCTCTCAAGCAGTAAGGAATCCTATGAAACTCACCAATAGAATCGCCCTCGGGGCTGGTGCGGCGATTGCCTCTGCGGCGCTCGTCGTTACTCCCGCCATGGCTGCCACCTATAACTGGGAAAGCATCACCGTCAACAGCTTCGATTACTCACCGGAAAACAGCGTGCTTTTCCCTGACGACATCTCCTTCGGTTCCTACGACGACACGCTCGACGATCAGGATTTCCAAGTTACCGTTGACGACTTCAACGATTCGGATTACGTCGAATGTGAGAACCCGCAACTTAACGATGCGACAGATGGCTCGGGTGACAAGGTTGTTTCGTGCGATGAGTACGATGCACTCGGCCTCACGCTCAAGCCTGAGCTTCGCATTTACGCCAACGGTCAGCTTGTGCGCTTCACTGCTGACGTAACGAATTCGTCTGCCACATCAATCGACGTGCAGTGGCAGTACTACATTGACATTGGTTCTTCCGACGTCGTCTGGAACGCTGAAAACCCTGCTGGCACCATGACTGTTGACACGGATGTTGACAACTGGGCCACCGCTTGGGGCGACGATGACGAGGGAGCCCCCGTGTCATACGTGTGGGGTGGACCCAATGGTGCGCACCGTGCCGACGCGTGGGAGCCCGACAGCGGTGACGAGGGATACTTCTGGACTGACACCGCATACGAGTTGAAGCCAGACCACACTGTCACCTACGCGTTCTTCACGTTCGTTCAGACGTCGGCGGAAGCGAATGATGAAACGCGCACGTCACTGTGGGAAGCCACTACCGCTATGTTTGGCGGCCCCGGCGGTGACATCGCTCCCCTCAGCGTTGACCCATCCGACCCCAACTACGACACATTGCTAGTCGGTCTCGACAACTGCGTTGTCAACTGGGGCGTCTGCACGGATCCCGCTCCCGTTTTGCCCGACACGGGCGTAAGTGAGAACGCGGGAATCTGGGCCGCTTCGGCCGCGTTGATTGCTGCTCTTGGCGTTGCGGGAGTCTTCGTGGCTCGCCGTCGCAAGGCCTAAGCACAACTCCGGAGGAGTGGGTCGGCCCGAATGGGTCGGCCCACTTTCTTTTCGTCTCGCAATTGAGCCATGTTGCAAAGTGCGAGTAGCGCACGCACATTCATGCTGGGCGAAGAGTTTTACGTTTCTACCCTTGCTTTCAACGTGGCCGTCAGCGAACGTTCCCGAAAAACTTGATGGATAGATGCCCCAAGATACAGAGGTGCCCTCGGCAGGACTCGACTCCCCAGCCTAGGACTGTCGAAGCTAGC
>WLDR01000134.1 GCA_009704705.1 Actinomycetota bacterium
CACATCACAGAGTCGGGACTCTCGGTTTCGCAGCTGGTCTCCACCGCGTGGGCATCCGCGTCGTCGTACCGCAACTCCGACAAGCGCGGTGGTGCCAATGGTGCCCGCATTCGTCTTGAGCCTCAGCGCAGCTGGGCGGTCAACTCGCCTGCACACCTCGCGAAGGTTCTGCCCGTGCTCGAAGGCATTCAAGCCGAGTTCAACAAGTCGGGCACGCAGGTGTCGCTGGCAGACCTTATCGTTCTCGCCGGTGGCGTCGGCGTTGAGCTGGCCGCCAAGAAGGCCGGCGTCTCGGTGACCGTTCCGTTCACTCCAGGACGCACGGATGCGACACAGGAGCACACCGACGTCGACTCATTCTCGGTTCTCGAGCCGGCTGCCGATGGATTCCGCAACTGGGCCAAGGCCGGTCTTCACAAGACGGCTGAGTTCCACCTTGTCGACCGCGCCGACCTGCTTGCCCTGACGGCGCCTGAGATGACCGTGCTTGTCGGCGGTCTTCGCGTGCTCGGTGCGAATGCCGAAGGTTCGACCGTGGGCGTTCTGACTGACACACCGGAGAGCCTCACGAACGACTTCTTCGTGAACATCCTCGACAACGGGGTCGCGTGGGCGCCAGACAAGGGCAGTGACGAGGTCTTCGCTTCGCACAGCCGCACCGATGGCTCGAGCAAGTGGAAGGCCAGTCGTGTCGACCTAGTGTTCGGTTCGAACTCGGAGCTGCGCGCGCTCTCTGAGGTCTACGGCAGCAACGACGCTCGCGAAAAGTTCGTGCACGACTTCGTTGCCGCCTGGCACAAGGTCATGATGAACGACCGCTTCGACGTCAAGTAAGGCGTCGCGAAAGACGCATCAATTGCAAGAGTGGGCGCACACCAGTCGGTGTGCGCCCACTCTTCGTTGTTGACGTCGGCGCAATTATGCCCGGCGGCGCAACACGAGAGCGCCACCGATCAACACTGCAGAGAGAGCACCAAAGCCCATGAGCCCCGCGACGGTCACATCAATGCCCGTGGTCGCCAACTCGGGTCCCTTGGTTGTCGACAGCGTGACGGTGGTTCCTGCGCCCCCAAAGTCGTCATTGAAACCAACAACTTCGAAGGTGTACGAGGTGCCGGCAGTCAGCCCGGTGACTCTGTAGAGCACGTCGTCGGCGTCGAGAGTTGCGATGAGTTGACCATCCTGGTACACGTGGTAGCCCGTTGCGTAGGCGTCGGTTTCCCAGTTCAGGGTGATGCTCGTCTCGGTGATGTCGCTCGACGTCACCTCGTCTGGTCCGTATGGGCCAGCCGGTGTCATCGTGAGCTCGGTCGAAGAATACGCATCAGACTTGAGCGGCTGCGCCGAGGTGCAATCGCTCGAGTAGAGGCCAATCCACCATGTCGTCGCTTGCGAGGTGGTTGCGCGCGCTTGCTCGTAGGTCGCGGGTAGGTTCTGATCAAATCTGCTCTTCCAGCTGCAACCGATGTATTGGTCGTCGTACCACTGCGCAACGAATGCCGTGGTGTTGCCCATCGTGTAGACGAGGGATGTGCTTTCGCCATTGGTGATTGACGTGTCCGACCAGGCAATGCTCGGGAGCGCGCTGGCCGGGCTTGCTGCGACGAGAGTCATCACAGACGCTGCAACCGCGACGGTTGCGGAGGTCGCAATTTTGGTGGTGATCTTCATGATTCCCTTTCGACGGTTTCGTCCCACAATCAAGGATAGATACAGTATCTATATATGACATTTATACATCACCTTTGCGTGTCAGCGGTGGAATGTGATGGCTCGTCGACGTGGTGGGTGAAATCCCGCGTGCGCGGGTAAGTTGTAAGCACTTACGATTCCGGCCAATTCGATCCACCCGAGGCGCGTCACATGGCTCATGAGCATCCCACCGCTGTCAAGTTGCTTGACACGGTCTCGTCGATGCTCGACGGCGCAAACCCGAACGAAATTTTCGTCGACGACGTCTTGAGCGTGTCGGGGGTATCGCGTGGTTCGCTCTATCACCACTTCGGTGACTATCCCTCGCTCGTGCACGCAACCCTCATCCGTCGCTTCGCATCAAACGTCGATGCCGACGGCAAGGCCATGATGCACGTGGCGCAAAAGGCAGAGTCGAAGAGTGACTATTGGCAGCGCATCCGTCAACTCAGCGCAATCACGCAGGTGCCCGAGCGCGCACCGATTCGAGCTGAACGAGCCCGCTTGATTTCATTGGCTCGATCGGATGCGAAACTCGCCGAGCAACTGGGTGTTGAACAAGATCGACTGACGCAATCCATGGGTGACGCGATTGCCCTCGCCCAAGAAAAAGGCTGGGTGAATCCTCAACTCAATCCGCGAGCCGTGGCCGTGTTCTTGCAGGCCTATTCGCTCGGTCGTGCGGTCGATGACGTTGCGGGTGAGCCGCTGCCCAACGCCGACTGGCTCGCCGTGGTCGACACCGTGATCGGCGCCTTGGAAAAGTCCTGAGTCAGGGGGTTTGCCCAATAGGCTTTGCTGAACGCACCACGCACCACGCGCCTGTGCTTCAACTTTCCGAAGGATTCCCCATGAAGAAGAAGTTCCTTGTCAGCGCCGGAGCAACTCTTGCTGCTGTCGCACTTGTGGCGAGCGCATCCCCCGCATCAGCATTGGACTGGCCCAAAGGTGGGTGGTTCCAGATTTCCGGAACGAGTGGCGGCGGAGCTGCGTGGCAAATTGACGAGTACGGCATCGCTTACGGCCAAGACGTTACCGACGTCATGAATAACGATTTGTATTACCCAATTGCAACCTATGCACAAAGTGAGTACCTCTACTGTGGCTCGACCGATGGCAGCGATGCAACGTTGACGGAAGAAGCCAATGGCGACGTCACCATCGACTGCGAGCCTGACACCGACGCTTTTGGTCTCGGTCTCACCGGCACGCTCCACATTCGTCTTTACGCCGAAGCCGACACCGGCTACATGGCTCGCGTGTGGGCCGAGATTGAAAACACCACGGGCTCGACCATCACCATCGGTGCGGATGATCCACTCGGCGTTTACTACTACTACAACTATGACGCCTGGGACAACGGAGACCCATGGGAGACGAACGTCGGCGGCGGCGATTACGGTCGCGACGGCACTTTCTGGGGTGCCGGCGGCGACGTTGAGAACAACGAGATCGCCACTTCGTCGGTCTGGGCTGACCTGAGCCAGGCGTGCCGCATCAAAGCCGCGTCGAACGGCATGTTCTTTCCTGCCGAGGCCAACGTGATCGAGCCAGGACAAACTGTCAACGTTATCTCGTTCATCAATATGATTTTCCCGGCGACGAATGACGCTGCTGGAACGACCGCCGCGTTCGAGGCTGCCCTCGCGCACGCGCAGGGCGAGCTCTCTCAAGGCCTGACCAGCCGCATGGCTGCCGGGCTTCCCGCTGATCTCGTCCCAATCGGTTGGGAGAAGAACGACGCGTGCGCGCAGCTTGCAAACACCGGCATCGACTCGGCTGCGTCGACCGCAGTCACCGCGGGTGCGATTGCGCTCGGGATGCTCGGCCTCGGCTTCGTCGTGGTCGCACGTCGTCGCGCTCGCGGCTAATGATCACCATTGAAGAACGCCCCGAGAACTAGTCCTCGGGGCGTTCTTCAATTGCTACAAACTTTCCACAAGCGCGCATACCCGGGTTCAAATCGCGATAAAATTGACGAGCCTACCGTTACGACGGACCAGGAAGAAGGCCCTAGAAGCCATCCGGACGGATGGGTCTAGGGCCTCCGGCTTTGTCATGCTGCTAGCTCTCGTCGGTGGCGCGCTCGTGTTGCGCCGCCACGTGCGCTTTCACGGCTGACCGCGGTGCGTGGTCGGCGAGTAGCGCCGGCCAGCCCGCCCACGCCGACGGGTCGAGCCCGACGAGCTCGTGCGGTTCGAGGTGGAGGGCGTTAATGAGCATCCACCATTCGTCGGGGGCGAAGCCCCAGTCGTGCCAGCGCAGGGCGTAATCGGCGAGCGGTGACATCAGCTGCGTTTCGCCGCGTCGGGCGGCGGTGTGTAGTGCCCAGCGGCTCATGACGCTGAGGTTGCCGGGTGTGATGTCGGCGAGCACGCGCACCCAGCGCACGCGGGTCGCTTCGGGCACGGTTGCCCATCGTGGATCAGTCATGTGTGACCTCCTTGTGTGGAGGAGCGCATCGGCTCCGGTGGCTTGCGCAGGGCATGTGGATGCGCTGCGCCCGTTCTTCCCCCAGGGCACCCGGCTCATCGGAATCGGGTTGCCGTGCAGCTAGCTAGGTACTTGGCGCTGCATCTCGTGAACGTTGTGGTG
>WLDR01000135.1 GCA_009704705.1 Actinomycetota bacterium
GGAGCCGGAAGTGGTGTGACGGTAGAAGCCGTTGGCGCGGTTGCACCACCGGTTGGCGCGTCGGGTCAGTCAAGCAGCGAACGACGCACAGTGGACGTTCCCGGTCTGCCCTCGTTCTCGCGAGCCGAAACCGTGGCCGAAGCGACCGGAGGTGGTTGGCAGGTGACGATGACGGCGGATGCGAACGTCAACGGAGGCGACGCTCTCGAGTACCTCTACCTGCTGTGGCCATCGAGCGTTTCGGCGCCAAACTGCACCTTCAACCAGGCAACCGGCATGGGCTGGACTGCATCGAGCAGTGCCGACATTCAGTCGAAACGAACAGCCGATAAGACGGTTGTTTTCGCCGACGTTCCGAGCCAAGCCGGCTACGAGTCGTTGTTCTGTGTGACCAACGGCTTCGGACTCGACCAACGCCGGGGAGCGCCTGTCGGCTCTCTCGATGATCCCACCATCGGCACCTTCACCTATGCCGTGGCCACCTCGGCGACCGATGGCGCGTACCTCGCCGAGATTGATGCGGGCACGGCTCCAAACGGTCTCATTGCTCAGTTCCGTGACGGAAGCGGTACCTGGAGCGAGACCTTCTCGTCCGCCACGTTCGGTGGCGCTCTGAACGTGTTCGTTCGCTACTGTCTCGAATCTGCACCCGATACCTGCAGCCCGGGAACCACGCTGGTGACCCCGAGCACCCCCGACCGCACGTGGCAGATTCGCGTGACGGGTTGGTCGCTGCGCAACGCCTGCGTGTTCGATGAGGCACTGCTCATCGACGTGACGGGCGAGGGCATCGGGGCGGTCGATGCTCCGTACTGGCAGCTCTCGACGGACATCCCGCCCATTTGGTTCGATGCCAGCGACAACGTCTATGACGCGGTGTGGGATGCCCCGCTGTCGGCGTGGGTGATTCCGAGTGGCTCGCCCGACCCGGTGCAGATGTACGCCACCATCGACTTTGCAAACACCCCACAAATTTCTGGACTGGACCCGTTCGATGTTGGGCCCATTCCCCTGACCTGCACGTCCGGTTAAGCCCGCCGGCTAGACCCGCCGGCTGGCGAACCCCGCCGCACACAGACCCCCATAAAGGAGAAAAAAGAATGGCACTCACCCAGAAACAGACGCAGTGGTTCGCGCAGACGTTCGACGCGCTCGTCACCAACGTCGAAGCGGCGATTCTCGGCAAGCGTCGAGTTATTGAGTTCGCCTTCACCGCGATGGTCAGCGAGGGGCACCTGTTGCTCGAGGACTTCCCCGGCACGGGCAAGACGGCCCTCGCGCGCGCAATGTCGGCGACGCTGAAGGGGTCGAGTTCGCGCATCCAGTTCACGCCTGACCTGCTACCCGGTGACGTCACGGGTATCACGGTGTACGACCAGAAAAAGGGCGCCTTCGAGTTTCACCCGGGCCCGATTTTTGCCAACGTCGTGCTGGCCGATGAGATCAACCGCGCCAGCCCGAAGACGCAATCGGCTCTGCTTGAAGCGATGGAGGAGCGCCAGGTCACCATCGACGGAACCACGCACTCGCTCGGGCTACCGTTTCTGGTGATTGCCACGCAGAACCCGATCGAGCATGCCGGCACGTATCGACTGCCCGAGGCACAACTTGACCGCTTCATGATGAAGACCTCGATCGGCTACCCAGACCCTGCCGTCTCGATGAAGATTCTTGAGAACGCCAACGTGGCCGAGGCGAAGGTGCCAGCGATTATCACGCCGCAGGTGCTCATCGACATGGCCGAGCTTGTCGGTCAGGTGCACGTTGATTCGCTCGTGCTCGACTACATCGTGCGCCTTGTCGAAGCCACACGTCACGCGCCGCAGGTGCGCATGGGTGTGAGTGTTCGTGGCGCACGCGCGCTGACCAAGGCGAGCAAGACATGGGCGTTGGCTCAGGGTCGCGATTTTGTGACTCCGGATGACGTCAAGGTGCTCGCCGAATCGGTGCTCGCCCACCGAATCGTGCTCGATCCCGAAGCCGAGTTCGACGGCGTCACGTCTCGTGCGGTGATCGCCCAGATTCTGCTCGACACCCTGCCCCCATCGCGCAACAGCTAGCAAACGCACTGGCCAACCCACCCAGCAACAACCGCCCATTCGAAAGCAGACATGCCCCGCTTCACGATTGCCCGCAAAGCTGATGCACTCGCGCAAACCGCACGAGGTGGGTGGCGCGCGCTCGCGAGCAACGTGACCGCGGTTGGGTGGATGGCCATCGGGTTCGCAGGGGTCGGCCTGCCACTCGGTCTGGCACTTCGCTGGATCGAGGTGAGCGTGGCTGGGGGAGCGTCGGTCGTTCTGCTGGTGACCGCGCTGCCGTTCCTGCTCGGATCCAACGCGTTTGCCGTCGAGTTCGCGGTGAGTGCCGACCGCGTTGTCGCCGGGGAGCCTGCCGAAGGTCGCATTCGTGTGACCAATTCGTCGCGTAGCTTGCAGCTGTCTGGCCGACTCGATGTGCCGGTGGGCACAACCATCACGCGTTTGCCCGTGCCGATGCTGCGTGGCGGCGCGCACGTCGAATCACCCCTTGAGATTCCGACCTCACGCCGTGGTGTGATTGACGTCGGCCCCGTTCGCAGCGTGCGCAGCGACCCACTCGGGCTCATGGCACGGGTGCGCGAGTGGCCGAACGTGCGACGCGTGTATGTGCATCCGCCCACGGTGACGGTGCCGAGCACGATGTCAGGGTTCATTCGCGACCTCGAAGGCAGCCCCACGCAGAACTTGGTCGATAGCGACATCTCGTTCCACGCGATTCGCGAGTATGTGCCCGGTGACGGCCAGCGGCACATCCACTGGAAGTCGACGGCAAAGACCGGCCGGCTCATGGTTCGCCAATTTGAAGAATCACGCCGTGCGCGCATCGCAGTTTTGCTCGGCACCAACCCGCTCGAATTTGCGACACCGGATGAGTTCGAACTCGCCGTGAGCGTTGCCGGTTCGCTCGGCACTCGCGCGATTCGCGACGGTCGAGATGTGTCCGTGCTGGTCAGTGGGTCGTCGCGCGGAATTCGCAAACTCTCGTCGACGGCGGCCCGATTCTTGCTCGACGACCTGTGCACGGTCGACCTCGATGAGAGCGCCAGCGTTCTGCACGAACTCAGCACGCAAACTTCGCGCCAGCTTCCCGACCTCTCACTTGTGATCGCCGTGTGTGGCTCCGTGCTCGGATTCAAGCAGGCCGCGCGCATGCGCTCGACCCTGCCGTCCGACGTCGCGATGCTCCTCGTCGTCTGTGACGAGTCGGCAGCGCCCGGCTTCAAAGAGATCAACGGCACACCTATCTTGACCGTCGCCGTGCTTGACGACCTGCGCGCCCTGTTGTCGAGGAGGGTCGAATGACGTTCCTGATCGGGCTTGCCCTGCTCATTGTTGACGCGGCCGTTGTCGCGTGGCCGCTCTACGCGACCTGGCCATTCCTGCTGGTGACGGTCGGCGCCGGTGTGCTCGCGTGGGCGGTGGCCATCATTTCACATCGCCTCAGGTTTGCATGGTACGTGCGGGTGATTGTCGCTGTGCTCGCCGGGCTGTTGATTGGCGCACTTCTCACGCATGCCGATCGATTGACCAGCATCGGGGCGATTGTCGACGCCTACGCCGGAATGCTTCGCGGGCTCATCGCCGGGTGGAAGGAACTGCTGACGGTTCCGTTGCCGGCGGGGTCGTACGTGGACGTTCTCGTGCCCTGGTTCATCGTCGTTTATGCCGGCGTTCTGTTGGCACTGTCGCTGCGTCGAATCGCCTGGCTCTCAGCCGGTGTCGGCACGTTGCCGCTGCTCTTCGCATTGGCGTTCAGCTCACCGTCGGTTGGCGCGGTTGCGTTGCCGGGAGTTGCGGTCGAGTACGTGCAAATCGTGCTCGGAATCTTGTGGATGCTCGGAGCGTTCTTGGTCGCTCGCGGGGCGGCGACAAGTGCAGCTGGTAGTTCCCCAGCAGGCAGCTCGAGAGCAAAGCGCCCGTCTCGACGGTCACCGGTGTCGCTGAGTCGCCGACTTGTGTCAAGCGTCTCGGCCGTTGCCGTGCTGGCGATTGCCATCGGTGTGGTCGCAGCCGCGGTCGTCGCCACGGGGATTCCCGGCACGCGCGTGGCGCTTCGCCAAGACATTGAGCCAGCTCAGACACTTGCCGTTGCGCCCAGTCCGCTGAGTCTCTACCGCGAGAGTTTTGTTAACTCACAGCTCTTCGCCGGCACCGCGTTGACTTACTCGGCAACGCCTGGCGGTGATAGGCGCATCCGCCTCGCTGTTCTGCCGTTCTACGACGGCAACGTCTTCTCGGCGTCA
>WLDR01000136.1 GCA_009704705.1 Actinomycetota bacterium
ACGGCCTTCTTGGTCGCGTCGGTGTTGATTTGCACCTCCACCGAACTGACTCCGTCGAATTCGGCGGTTGCTGCCATGACGTCTTTGTAGGTGGATTCCTCGGCGATGATGACCGCTGGTGATCCTGCGCCAGCCGGGAAGTGCTTACCCAAAACTTCTTGTCCGTCGACGGATTCGATGTTGTCTCCGAGCAGGAACGCGGTCTGCGGAATGCCGCTCGCCTTCAAGCCAGGGAGGCCGGCCACGGCGGCGAGCAAGACGACCAGCGTGACAATCCACGTGGTGCGCGGCTTGCGGGCAACGAGGTTACCTACGCGCTTCCACAGGCCACGAACGCCCTCGAGACCGGGAATGGTGTCCTTCGTTGTGACTTCGAGCTTCTTCTGCCCAAACTTCGGCAGGAAGGGCCAGAACGCTCCGCGACCGAAAATGACCAGCAGAGCTGGCAAGAAGGTGACAGCAGCCAAGAATGCGAATCCGATGCCGAATGCGGCAATGGGGCCGAGTGCCTTGTTGGAGTTGAGGTCAGAGAAGAGCAGCGCCAAGAGCGCGAGCACGACGGTCGCAGCGGAGGCGAAGATCGGCTCGAACGAACCGCGCAACGCGCGTCCGATTGCAGCCCACTTCGACTGCACTTCGTACAGCGACTCCTTGAAGCGGGAAACGAGGAGCAAGGCGTAGTCGGTGGCAGCACCAATGACGAGAATCGAAAGGATTCCCTGGGATTGCCCCGAGACCTTGATGATGTCGTTCAATGCGAGGTAGTAGATGCCCAGAATCGAGCCGGAGAGCGCAAAAATTGCAGTCAGCAACACCAGGAACGGCAGCAAGATGGATCGGTAAACAATCAACAGAATCACGAAGACCGCGAGCAGTGCCACGAGCAGAAGAATTCCGTCGATTCCGCCGAAGCCGTTGACGAAGTCAGCGAGCAAACCGGCAGGACCCGCCACATACGAGGTGTAGCCGGCAGGCGTTTCGTCCTTGACCATCTCGCGGAAGAGCGTGATGTCCTCGAGCAACACTTCGCCGCTCGCCTCAAAGAAAACGAGGAACTGCACGGCGGCACCGTCTTCAGAGTAGGTCGGGCCGAGAACGCTGGGCAGTTCGCCCTCAACCGTCGGCGCAACGCCAGCGGCGCTCTCCATCATGGTGCCGAGCTCTTCGAACTGAGCCTTGTCGCCCTCAGCTACGGCACCCGAATTTGATTCGATGACGACGGCTGCGGGGATGTTCGTCGACTCGTTGAACTTGGACTGCCAGTCATTCACCTCGGTGCTCTGAGTGCTGGCGGGCAGGAATCCGGCCTGATCGTTCGTCGATACCTCTGAGATTTTTCCGAAGGTGGGTCCGCCGAGGCCGGCAATCGCAAACCACACGACAACAAGCACCGTGGGAATGAGGATGCGCACCCACGTCTTGGGTGCCCAGTCGGGTCGTGCCGACGCAGCTTTCTTGGCTGGCTTGGCGGTCTTCGCGACGGGCTTTTTCGTTGCCGTGGTCGACTTCTTGGCGGGATCCTTCGAAACAGTCATACGCAAGATGTTACCGGGGTCGGAATGTCCCTTTGGCGCTAGAAGTTCGCCAATGTGTTGCCACAGTTGTAAAGCCCCACGACCCAGTTGTCGATGGCCTGTTTGGCTGTCGAGTTGATGTCATCGAGCGCATAGATCGCAAACGCGAGGGGTGTTTCGTCGACGGCGAGAACGACTCCTCCCAAGGTGTATCCCGAGTCAATCCATCCCGTCTTGGCCCATACTCGACCGGCAACGACAGCGTTGTCCCCCACGAAACGATCCGAGTAGGCAAGAGACCCTTTTTCGCGCGCGACGGGGAGGTTGTCCATGATCAGCCCGAGGTGTCCCTCGCGTGCATAAATCTTTGCGAAGAGCCGAGTGAGATAGGCCGGGCTAATCGCATTGCTGTCGCTGAGACCTGACCCATCGACCACATTCATGCCGGCCGTGTCGAGGCCATAAGACTCGAGTGCGAGCGGGTACGCGGTCGCGAGGGCGTCGAAACTGTTGCCCGTACCCGTTGCGATGGCAGTTTCGAAGGCCAAGGCATCTGCGGCCGTGTTATCGCTGTAGAGCAGTATCTGCGGAAGCATCTCGGCGATCGCCGGGGATGCGACCTGACCCAGTATTGTGGCTCCGGCGGGGGCTGAACCCATCTGAACGGATGCGCCGCCCAGCAAATTCGCAAACGCGGATGCCGCCCTGCCCACCGGGTCTTCGTCTCGCGGGGACGTGTTCGCCCTGGCATCTGCGCGACCCGTGTTCACCATGAGTGCGGTCACCTTGCTCGTGGTGCCGTCGCTGAGTTCCTTGTAGTCCCACGTCGGATTCCAGTCCGGCCCGGAGTACCGACTCGCATCAACCACCAGCGTCGTGATCGGCGTGCCAGCCGTCGACGGGTCGGCGTTCCACGCGGCAATGGTTTGGCTGGCCAGATCGTCGAGGTGAGCGACCGAACCAAAGATTGTGGTTTCGCCAGAGGGCGCATCAGTGAGTGTGGGGTCACCACCGCCAATCAACACAACCGAACCTGGCTCCGCACCCTTCACTACGCGCGTGACGAAACGATAATCGGGACCAAGAGCCGCAAGCGCCGCCGCACTCGTGACCACCTTCATGACACTTGCCGTGCGATTCGGTGTTCCGCCGTCACGATCGAACAAGACTTCGCCCGTCAGCGCGTTCGCGACGCGCGCGTGCATGTTGCCTAGGCGCGCATCCGTCGACAGGGCCTCAACCGAGCAGGTTCGCACCGGGATTGGTGCGGGGCTGTTTGTTGGAAGGGCGCGTAAGGTTGGTGTCGCGCTGGGAGTGGGCATCGTGGCGAGGGCCACACCTTGACTAACAGTGCCGGCGAAAAACCCAACGACGAGTGCGCCTGCGATTGCGGCGACGGCGAGCACCTCACGTCGACGAATCCATTCCCACTGCACGCCTCAACTCTAGGCGCGCGGCTCGAGCACTCGTCGAAGTAGGCCCGTCTAAGTAGGCTCGACAAATCATGAGCGCACGTGAGATTGACGACTACCTTGAGGGCCTTGAGCCGGCGAAACGGGATGCCCTGCAAGCGCTGCGCGTGCGCATCCTGAACCGCATTCCCGACGCCGACGAGTGCATCTCTTATGGCATGCCAGGGTTTCGCGAGGGCAAGTCTGTTTTGGTCGGGTTCGCCGCGTTCAAAAACCATCTCTCGTGGTTCCCGCACAGTGGTCAGGTCATACCGGAGATCGTCGCCGACCCCGCAACCGCACACCTCCTTGAAGGCTACGACTGGGACAAGGGAACACTGCGGTTCCCCGTCGATCGTGTGCTCTCTGACGAACTCATTGACGTGCTTATCGCGACGCGACGTCGTCAGACGCGGTCCTAGCGCGATGACACGACGACGCTAAGCCGACGGTGTCAACTGAGGTGGGGCCGCCTGCGAGAATCGAACTCGCGACCTATTCATTACGAGTGAATCGCTCTACCGACTGAGCTAAGGCGGCCTGCGCCGGGCGAACCGGCACAGTGACTTACTTTAGTGCAGTCTCGCGGGTCGCGCGAAATGGGCCAGTACCGAGCTAGTTGTTGGCGTCGCGACGTCGGCGCAGAGCCACGAGGAGCACTACAGAAACGGCTCCCAACACGACCACGGTCGCAATGCCGGTGCCAATCCACACCCACTCGACCCCGTTAGAGACTCCCGAATCGGCTGTTCGGGCTTCGACCGCGAACGGCACCGCGGTCGCCTCTTCGGTCGGGGTGGCGGATGCATCGGGCGCCGGCGTTTCGCTCACTTCTGGTGTTGGCGCTCCGGCCACCTCGAAGCTCACGGCGCCTTCGATGGGGTGCCCGTCAATCGACACGATGTAGTAACCCAGCACATACGAGTCGTCTGAGAGCATGCCGTCACGCGGGGAGACCGAGACTATCCGGTTCGTTGCGTCTGTCGACGGCTCATCGAGCTCGACCTGTGATCCATCACCCCGCGTCAGAGCGAGAGCGGTGTACTCGGGAACAATCTCATCAACGAAGGTGAGCGTCACTGACGAAACTTCCGCGCTGACCGATCCTTGCGACGGGCTTGAATTCAACAAATCACTGTGTGCCCACGACGGAATCGAAGCGGACAGAACCGTCACGAGCACGGTGGTCATCAACAACGAAGCTGACAGCACGCGACGAAACATGGTTGAACTCCAAAATCTCTTGGGCACAGTCAACGCTATCGGGAGCGATTGCTTTAGGCAGAACACGTGATTCCGGCAACCGGGA
>WLDR01000137.1 GCA_009704705.1 Actinomycetota bacterium
CTCGTGGAGACCGGTTCCAAGATGGACGAGGTCATCTTCGAAGAGTTCAAGGGCACCGGCAACATGGAGCTCCGCCTGTCGCGTTCACTCGCCGACAAGCGCATCTTCCCGGCCGTCGATGTGAACGCATCGGGTACGCGCCGCGAAGAAATGCTGATGGGCGCGGACGAGGTCAAAGTCTCGTGGAAGCTCCGTCGCGCACTCGCCGGCCTCGACACGCAGTCGGCTCTCGACGCCGTGCTCAGCAAGCTGAAAGAAACCTCGACGAACGTTGAGTTCTTGATGCTGATGAGCAAGGCGCAGAACATCGGCGGCGTTTCGACCAAGGAGGACTAAGTGCTTGATTCGGTAGCAACTCTGCTTGCCGAGCACGAGCAACTCCAAACCGAGCTCGCTGACCCGGCTTTACACGCGGATGCCGCGCGCGCGAAAAAGCTCAATCGTCGTTACGCCGAACTGAGCCAGATCAAGGCGGCATTCGAAGGTCTGCAAGAACTGCAGGAAGACCTCGCGGCGGCCAAAGAGCTGTCGAAAGAGGACGAGTCGTTCGCATCTGAAGTGGTCACGATGGAAGAAGCGATTCCGGCCGCGCAGGAACGACTTCGTCGTTTGCTCATTCCTCGCGACCCCGATGACGGGCGTGATGTCATCATGGAAATCAAGGCCGGTGAAGGTGGCGCCGAAAGCGCACTTTTCGCAGCTGACCTTCTTCGCATGTATCTGCACTACGCCGAGTCGAAGGGGTGGAAGACCGAAATCCTCGACCGCACCGAGTCCGACTTGGGCGGCTACAAGGATGTGCAACTCGCCATCAAGGGCAACTCACCCGACCCGTCTCAGGGCGTGTGGGCTCACCTCAAGTACGAGGGTGGTGTGCACCGCGTGCAGCGTGTGCCCGCGACCGAGTCGCAGGGCCGCATTCACACGTCGGCTGCCGGCGTGCTGGTGTTCCCCGAAGTGGATGAACCCGAAGAGGTCGAGATCAGCCAGAACGATCTGAAGATTGACGTCTTTCGGTCGAGCGGGCCCGGGGGTCAATCGGTCAACACGACCGACTCCGCAGTGCGCATCACACACTTGCCAACCGGCATTGTCGTGTCGATGCAGAACGAGAAGTCGCAGATTCAGAACCGTGAGGCGGGCATGCGTGTGCTTCGCGCACGAATTCTGGCTCGTCAGCAAGAGGAGCAAGCGGCCGAGGCAAGTGCTGCCCGCAAGTCACAGATTCGAACGGTTGACCGCTCGGAGCGCATCCGCACATACAACTTCCCTGAGAACCGAATCGCCGATCACCGCACGGGGTACAAGTCGTACAACCTGGACCAGGTCATGGACGGCGCACTCGGACCCGTCGTTGATTCGTGCATCAGCACCGACGAAGAAGCGCGCCTTGGCGCACTCGGCGAGCAGAAATAGCTAGCTCGCCGCGAGCTGGCTAAATCCAGGCCGCGGGGTCGTAGTACCACGCTTCGCTTCGCGCAGCTGACTTTGGCGATACGACTGCGGGGATGCCCGTCGCGACCGAATCAGCCGGCACGTCCTTGACGACCACCGCGTTGGCGCCGACCAGAGAATTGCGCCCGACGGTAATTGCACCCAAGATTTTCGCGCCGGCTCCCACGCGCACACCGCTCTCGAGCGTGGGGTGACGCTTGCCGTGGCTGAGCGACCGTCCGCCGAGCGTGACACCGTGGTAGACCATCACGTCGTCACCAATTTCAGCGGTCTCACCGATGACGACACCCATGCCGTGGTCGATGAAGAAACGGCGACCAATCGTGGCCCCCGGATGAATCTCAATGCCAGTAAGCCAACGAGTGAATTGTGAACCGACGCGCGCGAAAAATCGCACGCGGTGTGTCCATAACCAGTGGTTCCAGCGGTGTGCCCAAATCGCGTGCAGCCCTGATGCCACGACAAACGTCTCGAACGCGCTTCGAGCAGCAGGGTCGTGCTCGTGCGCGTTGGCGATGTCTTCGCGAAAATTGAACATAGGTGTCAAGGCTAACCGTTCGTGTGTGGTCGATATTCCGTGATCGAGGCAGTCAAGAAAATGTGGGCCCACCGTATTCGGCAAGCCCACATTTCTGATCTATGTAACTAGTCGCGGAACGGCTCCCACAGGGCCGTCGAAATGTAGCGCTCACCAAAGTCACACACGATTGCGACGATGATCTTGCCCTTGTTTTCGGGGCGGCGGGCAACTTCATTTGCTGCGTAGAAGATGGCACCAGTCGAAATCCCGGCGAGGATTCCTTCTTCAGCTGCGAGGCGACGGCCGAACTCGAGCGACTGATCAATGTTGACATCGAAGATTTCGTCGTAGACGGTCGTGTCGAGAATCGGCGGAACGAAGTTTGGCCCGATGCCCTGAATCTTGTGCGGGCCAGGGTTGCCTCCGTTGAGAATGGGCGACTCCGCCGGCTCAACACCAATGATCTTGACGTTTGGGTTCAGCTGCTTGAGTCGCTGCCCAACACCGGTGATCGTTCCTCCCGTGCCGATGCCGGCCATGAAGATGTCGACCTTGCCGTCGGTGTCGGCCCAAACCTCTTCGGCGGTCGTCTTGCGGTGAATCTCCGGGTTTGCCTCGTTCTCGAACTGACGAGCAAGAATCGCTCCTGGCGTTGATTCAACGATTTCGTTTGCCTTGGCGAGCGCGCCCTTCATTCCCTCCGGGCCAGGGGTGAGAACAATTTCGGCCCCGTACGCGCGAACTACAACGCGACGCTCAACGGACATCGTTTCGGGCATGGTCAAGATCACCTTGTACCCGCGTGCCGCACCAATGAGTGCGAGAGCAATACCGGTGTTTCCGGATGTTGCTTCCACAATCGTTCCGCCAGGCTTTAGCTCGCCTGACTTCTCGGCTGCGTCGATGACCGACTTTCCGAGGCGGTCCTTCACGCTATTTCCGGGGTTGTAGAACTCGAGCTTGGCGTACACCGTTGCGCCAGCACCTTCGGTGATGCGGTTGATGCGAACGAGCGGAGTGTTACCAGTCAGCTGCGTGATGTCGTCGTATGTGCGGCCCACGATGTGCCTCTCATTTCTGTCAAAGGGATGTGCTTGAAAAACCGTGTTGCGCAAACACTAGGTGCTCACCGCATAACAAAAGACTAAGCAACCTGAGGACATCCGTCGAAACGTGTTACGAATCCTTTCATTGACGCTGGTACCGTGACTCTGGTCATGTCAGCTGAAAACGAGTCGCACGAGACCATCCGCGAAGTGGTGGATGCGCTCACGCGCCAATTCGAGGCGGCCGGCATTCTCGACGCTCACGTCGATGCCGAGTTGCTCGTCGGTCACGTGCTCGAGTTGGGTCGCGGTGAACTCGCTGCCCAGATGGCGCTTGACCGGAGCGTTTCACCCGCGCAGCAGACAACTATTGGCGAACTCGGGCAGCGTCGCGCGTCGCGCGAACCCCTTCAGCACATCACTGGGCACGCCTATTTTCGCAACCTTGATTTGGCGGTTGGCCCCGGGGTGTTTGTGCCGCGCCCCGAAACGGAGCTCCTCGCGCAGATTGTGATCGATCACGTGCGAACGCTGGCGCAGCCTGATGATGACAGCGCACCCATCGTGGTCGACCTGGGCACGGGTAGCGGGGCCATCGCACTCTCGGTTGCAACCGAGGTTCCGTATGCTCGCGTCTTCGCCGTCGAAAAGAGCCCCGACGCTCACGCGTGGACTGCTCGAAATGTGCAGACGAGCGGTGCGCAAAATGTGACGCTTATTCTTGGGGACTTGGCCGATGCCCTGCCCGATTACGACGGTCAACTTGCCGTCGTGGTGTCGAACCCGCCGTACATTCCGTCGGATGCAATTCCGCGCGACCCCGAAGTGCATCTTTTCGATCCGAAGCTTGCCCTCTACGGCGGGACCGATGGGCTCGACATCATTCGAATTCTCGACGGCGTTGCCCAGAGACTGTTGCGTTCCGGTGGCCTACTCGCCATGGAACACGGGGAACATCAAGGTGCAGACATCGCCGCTCTGCTGCGGGCCAGTGGCTGGCGTGCTGTTGCCACGCATCAGGACATGCTCGGTCGAGATCGCTACACAACGGCACTTCGCTAACGGCGATGGCAGAGAATCCGGCTCGGCAACACATCGAAAAAATGCCGGTGCGTAGACTGGCGTCAAGAAAATGAGCACGTTATTCGACACCGCTGACCCACAGCAACTGCTGGAGGGGATGCGTCGCGCGCGCACCGCAATTGCTCACGGCAAGCTCGTCGTTCTGCC
>WLDR01000138.1 GCA_009704705.1 Actinomycetota bacterium
CAATCGTGACGGTGAGCGCGAACGGCTTGAAGAGTTCGCCGGTAATTCCGGTCACAAACGCGAGTGGCAAGAACACGGCAACCGTCGTGGCAGTCGACGCCGTGACGGCACCCGCCACCTCGCGCACGGAGTCAACAATGACCTTTGCGCGGTCGCTACCCGGAACGACCAGGTGACGCTTGATGTTCTCAATCACAACAATCGAGTCATCGACGACTCGACCAATGGCAATCGTCAACGCACCGAGGGTCAGGATGTTCAGCGAGTACCCAAACGCCTGCAAACCGATGAAAGTGATGAGCACCGAAGTTGGAATTGAAATGGCAGTCACAAGAGTGGATCGCACCGAGACCAAGAAGACAAGAATCGTGATGACCGCGAAGAGCAGACCCAGCAAGCCCTCCTGAGTCAGCGCATCAATTGACTTCTCAATAAAGGGAGCTTGATCGAACACAGTGGTGAATTCGGTACCCGAGCCCAAGGATTGCTTTAGTTCGGGAATGAGGTTGTTGACCTCTTTCGAAACCTCAACCGTGTTTGCGCTGGGCAGTTTCGTGACCGCGATGGTCAACGCTTCTTTACCGTTGACGCGACTGATCGTGGTGGGCGTCGCAGTAGTGAATTCGACCGTCGCAACATCGGCGATGGTGACGAGTCCGCCCGTATTTCCACCGATAAGCGGCAGCGCGGATACTTGGTCCACGGACGTCAAGCGCTCACCCGAAACGAGCGTGAGCGTCTTGTCATCCTCGGTAATTTGACCGGCGGGAATGAGAAGACCGTTCTGGTCTAGGGCATCCCGGATGGACGTGGTCGACAATCCCTTTTCCCGCAGGCTGTCGAGGTCCGGGGTGATATTCACCTGTTGCGCGGGAGCTCCAATGAGAAGGGCGTCGCGCACGCCGGGCAAGTCCCTGATGTCGGCCAGCGTGGAATTACGGACCAAGTCGGCAAGTTCAGTTGTTGTGAGATCGGACGAAACGGCCAGCTGAATGACCGGGAAGTCACTAAAGCTTCCGGAGATGACCTGCGGGCTGACATCCTCGGGCAACTGCGACTTGATGCGGTTAATCGCCTGGTTAATCTTCTGCTCAGAGAGCACGAGGTCGGTGCCGTAGGTGAAAGAAACCTGAATCAAGCTGAGGTTGGTGCTCGACGTCGCCGTGGTGGACTCGATACCCGGAACGCCCTGAATGGCGGTCTCGACCGGCGTCGACACGTCTTGGTTAACGACCTCGGGCGCTGCGCCGGGATACGTCGTCAGAACGGCGAGTTGAGGGAACTGTACATCCGGTGTCAGCTGCTGCTTGAGCGATGTCAACGACAGCGCGCCGAAAATGGCGACCACAATCGTGACAAGGGCGATGAGGGCGCGGTTCTTCATACTGGCGACGGCGAGGAGATGCATAGGGAGAAGTATGGCACCAAGAAACGAATTGTTTCCTGAGAGGAGTATCGTCATCACTCGTGGATTCAGAAGAGCGCGCACCCAGTAAAGAAGAGCTCAAGGCTCGTCGCTTCATCATCGGAGATCCGCTCCCGACAACGAGGCTCGAAGGCGAACTTCTGCCAAAACGCGTTGCGCTTCCTATCTTCGCGAGCGACGCATTGTCATCTGTCGCATATGCACCTCAAGAGATCATCATCATCTTGCTCATGGGTGGGCTGTCGTTCCTCGCTTTCACTCCGTGGATTGCAGCCTGCGTGGTCTTGCTGATGATCGTGGTTGTCGCAAGTTACCGTCAACTGATCAAGGCGTACCCGTCTGGTGGCGGTGACTACGAGGTTGCCCGAAAGAACATCGGTGAGTGGGCCGGGGTCACCGTCGCGAGCGCACTACTCGTTGACTACGTGATGACCGTGGCCGTGTCTGTTGCTGCGGGCGTTGACAACATCATCTCGGCGCTGCCGTTTCTTGATCCGTGGCGGGTATGGCTTGCCGTGTTCTTCGTTGTAATTCTGGCGGCGATGAATCTTCGCGGTGTTCGTGAAGCGGGAATCGCGTTTGCAATTCCCACCTATTTCTTCGCCGGCAGCGTCGTCTTCATGATTGTGACCGGTCTCGTGCGAACGTTCCTCGGTGATGCCCCGGTCGCGGAGTCATCTCAGTACGCGGTCGACGCACACAGCGTGGCCCAATCGGCACTTATTCTGCTTCTTCTCCGATCGTTCGCGAGCGGCTGCTCCGCTCTCACGGGCGTTGAGGCCATCGCGAACGGGGTTCCCGCGTTCCGCAAACCCAAGATAAAGAACGCGCGCACAACCCTCTTGCTGCTCGGTGCAATCGCCATCAGCCTTTTTGCGGGGTTGATCACACTCGCGGTTATTTCTGGTGTGCGCTACGCGGAAGATGCGTGTGACCTCATCGGATTTGCAAACTGCGAGACGACACCACAGCTCAGCCTCATGGCACAAGTCGCGGGGGCCACGTTCGGTCCAGGGTCTTTCATGTTCTTTGTGGTGCAGGCGTCAACAGCCCTCGTCTTGTTGCTCGCGGCGAACACCGCGTTTAACGGATTCCCACTGCTTGGTTCCGTGCTCGCACATGATGGCTACGCACCAAAAGCGCTCGAAACACGCGGGGACCGACTCATCTACTCGAACGGTGTTATCGCACTGGGACTCGTGGCTATCGGGATTCTTGCGGTCTTCCAGGCGAACTTGAATCAGTTGATTCAGCTCTACATTCTGGGCGTATTCACGTCATTCACGCTGGGGCAGAGCGGCATGGTTCGCCACTGGCTTCGATTGCTCAAGACCAAACCAGAAAACCAAGGTGCCATCCGCCGAAGCTTGACAATCAATTTCGTGGGGGCTGTCTTTACCGGCACCGTCTTGATCGTCGTCACCGTCACCAAATTCACGCACGGTGCCTACCTGGTGTTCATCGCAATGCCAATTTTGTATTTCCTGATGATCGGTGTTAACCGTTATTACCGTGATGTGGCAGCCGAAGTTGCTGTCGACTCGGACGTTGAGTTCGACAAGACAAGTGACCATGCCATTGTTCTCGTCGGCAAGATGCAGAAACCCGTGCTCAAGGCCCTCGACTTTGCAATCGCCATTAAGCACGACAGCCTCGAAGCTGTGCACGTCTCCATCGACGAGCCGTCCACGGTCCAACTGGAATTCGACTGGATTCGAAACAACATCCACGTGCCGCTGCACATCATCCGTTCGCCCTATCGTGACCTCACCTGGCCCCTCATCGAACACATCCGTGCCCACCGCAAAGAGCACGGCTCGGAAATCGTGAACGTCTACCTTCCGCAGTACATCGTTGGTCACTGGTGGGAGCACCTGCTGCACAATCACAAGTCGCGTCGCATGCGAAGCCGCCTCATGATGGAAAAGGGTGTCACAATCACCCTGGTTCCCTGGCTACTCGACTCGACGGACCTCATTTATGGTCGGCGTTCGCGTCCGGTTCCGGGCCAGTCGCGCCGTGGTGAACCGATTCGCCCACACGCACGGATCCACGAAACCAGGTCCTCCGACGTGCCCAACGGGCCCGGCGACAAGAAGTAGCGTGAGCCGGCGTTCACGTGTGGTAGGCGAGCGCTCGATGAGCGCGGTGCTGGCCGTATTCGTGGGCGGCATCATCGGCACCCTTGCGCGCTTTGGCCTCGACCTGTGGTGGCCTCATGAAACCCTCGGGTCACTCAGCGTGTCCACGGCTTTTGTCAACGTCGTTGGATCATTTGCGCTGGGCTTTCTCGTCGGTGGGATCTGGAAACGGCCCGGTGTACCCGAGTGGGTAAAGGCGGGCGTCGGTCCAGGCGTCCTGGGATCATTCACCACGATGTCGGGCATCGCGCTCAGCCTGATTGCTGGCGCCGGTGAAGGCAAGTGGGTGGATGCTCTGCTCGCGCTCTCTGTCTCGCTCGTTGCGGGACTCGCGGCCGCGTGGCTCGGACTCAAGCTTGGCGCTCGCACGTCTTCGGCTGCGAGCATCAAATGAGCACGACGGTTCTTTGGGTCGCACTTGCTGGCGGGCTCGGCGCGCTCGTTCGGTATGGCGTCACGCGTGCGCTTCCTCGTCGCGACGCATCTTCTTTTCCAACCGCCGTCTTGCTGATCAATGTTTTGGGTTCATTTGTCGCCGGCG
This sequence comes from Actinomycetota bacterium, assembly GCA_009704705.1. Taxonomy (GTDB): domain Bacteria; phylum Actinomycetota; class Actinomycetes; order Actinomycetales; family Microbacteriaceae; genus RFQD01. The sequence continues at coordinate 4,109 of WLDR01000138.1, forward strand.
TAACTCTGGGGTTGTTTCTTCTCAACATGGTTGCGTTTGACGTTGCGGTCGTTGTCTGGGCTGGGCTGTGTGGATCCATGACCACATTCAGCACCTTTGCGGTCGACACCGTTTTGCTCGCGACATCCCGGCCGAAGTTGGC
>WLDR01000139.1 GCA_009704705.1 Actinomycetota bacterium
AGCTCAGCGCACTTTCCCTTGTATGTTCCCTCTCGTTCTGGCGTAAACGACATGTAGTTCGTTTTGCCCGGGATCATGTCCTTCTTGTAGAGGAAATCGATCACCCAGAAAGAGTGAATGACGTCTCGAGCATCGAGCTGAATTTCCACGGTCTTGCCGACGGGTAGGTACAGCGTAGGAATCGACGCTGGGTCAATCTCACCCTGTGCAGCACCCGGAGTCGTATCGGGTTGAACCTGAATTCCCGAGTAGTAGACATTTTCGTCGATGTAATTGAAGTCCCAAGCCCACTGCTTGCCGAATGCCCCAATGGTGACGTCCGGGTTCTCGTAGCGCTGCTCAATGATTGTTTGGTCGCGCGCGGTGAAGGCGAAGAAACCGAGAATCAGCACGAAGGGCACGACCGTAAAGAAAATCTCAATGGGCATGTTGTAGCGCAACTGAACGGGCAAGCCGGTCTGACCCTTGCGGCGACGATAGACAACCATCGCCCAAATCAAGAGTCCCCAAGTGATGGCACCAACGCCGAGCAAAACAATCCAGCTGGTGACCCAGAGTCCGGTGATTCGATCGGTGTGGTTCGTGATGCCTGGTTCGCCGGGCAAATAGCCACGGAGCTCTTGCTGCGTGCATCCAGCCAAGGCCAATGCGATGGCACTGACAACCGGAATCGCAAGCCACTTCAGGCGATGTTTCTTGACCACCGGAGACCCTTCCAATTACAGACTTCTATTGCTCGGCACGCGCGTTGCCTACCCGGTTAGCCTATCGCGACGCATGACCCGATTCTTGCCTCGACGCGTGCGAAGTTTCCGCTCAAGCGAAGAAGATTGGCAAAGCGAATCGCCTCGGCAAGACCGAGGCGATTCGACAATGAAAATGCTTGCGAAAACCGCAAACACGTGTCTTCAACTAGCTGAAAGACTCGCCGCACGCGCAACTGTTCGTCGCGTTGGGGTTGTCGATGTCGAACCCCTGCTTTTCGATGGAATCGTGGAAGTCGATGGTCGCCCCTTCGAGGTACGGGACACTCTTGCGATCGACAATGAGCCCGACACCGTCAAACTCGACGATTGCATCGCCCTCCTCAACGCGCTCGTCGAAGAAGAGCTGGTACTTGAGACCCGAGCACCCACCCGAGTCGACTGCGATTCGAAGACGGTAGTCATCGCGGTCTTCTTGTGCGAGAAGATTCTTGACCTTGGCTGCGGCGTTCGGGGTCAAGATGACGCCGTGCGAAGCGGTCTTCGTTGTTTCCATACTCATGACAGCAATGATACTCGCGAACTTATTCCCCGTTGAGCGACCAGAGCAACAAAGTTTGCGCGTAGATTGCGCGACGCAAGACTTCAAGGTGGAGCGACTCGTTGGTTCCGTGGGCTCGTGAATCCGGATCCTCAACGCCCGTAACGAGTACCTCCGCGTCGGGAAAAGCCTGTTTGAAGGTCGCAATGAACGGAATTGAGCCACCAACACCCATGTCTATGGGGTCAATGCCCCAGGCATCTCGCATTCCCGCGCGCGCCGCACGAGCAGCCGGACCGACCCCCGAGTCGAGAAATGCTTCACCCAGATTGACGTCTTCGAGGGTGAACTGAGCTCCAAAGGGGATGTGCCCCGCGATGTGATCGCGCACCGCATCCAACGCGCTCACAGCTCGTTGTCCGGGAGCAACCCGAACGCTCACCCTCAGGCGAACGCTGGGAAGAAGAGTGTTGGACGCGCTCTCCACAGGAGGTGCGTCAATTCCCGTGACGGTAATCGCGGGTTGCGACCACAAACGGTGCATCAGATCACCCGCACCGATAAACGTTGTCGAATCAAGCATTCCCGCTTCGTGACGAAGCGTCTTTTCGTCGTAGTCGGGAACCTGTCGGTCGTGAACGGCAAGGCCAGCGACGGCAATCGATCCATTCGCGGTGTAGAACGAATCGATAAGTCGCGCGGCCGCGAGCATGGCATCCGGAACAGCCCCACCAAACATGCCGGAATGCACGCCGTGGTCAAGGGTTCGAATGGTGAGAGCGAACGTCACGTTTCCTCGAAGGCTCGTGGTCAACGCGGGGACATCCACACTCCAGTTGCCCGAATCCGCAACGACAATCGTGTCGGCCTGAAGTTTGTCGCGGTGCTCCGTCAGAAACGCATCAAACGATGGGGAGCCGAATTCCTCTTCACCCTCAATAAAGAGCACGAGTCCAAGATCGACATCGTCCACAAGATCGAGCAGCAGGCGAATTGAGAAGAGATGCGTGACGATGCCGGCCTTGTCATCAGCGCTCCCCCGGCCAAACAAACGGCCGTTTCGTTCCGTTGGCTCGAATGCGGGAGATTCCCAGTCGTCATCATTGCCCGGTGGCTGCACGTCATGGTGCGCGTAGAGCAAAACGGTTGGGGCGCCATTCTGTGATGCGCGACGCGCAACAACAGCGGGTTGCCCGAGTTCGGAGCTGCCGGGGATCGGTGAACGAAGAATCTCGACAGAATCGAATACGCCGAGTTCTTTCGCGAGTTGCGCGACTGCCTCGGCACTTCGCTCCACATTGACAGACTCAAACGCAGGCCACGAGACCGAGGGGATGCGAACGAGGTCGCTCAACGTGCTAACGATGTCACTCCACTCACGGTTGAGCAGTTTCTCTACGGCAGTCGTGCGCTGTGAGTCGGACATGCGGGTAATCTTATGTCTCGAATGCGAAACGCGACACATGACCACGTGTGACGCGTTGCACACGAACGATGAGGATGGCCGTGGCTACCAAGGAAAACCCTGAAACTGTTCCCACCGACGCTCGGGAAAGCGGGACGGGCAAAGGCCATGCGACACCATCGCGCAAAGAGCGCGAGGCGGCCAACAAGCGTCCGCTTGTTCCCGATGACCGTCGGGCAGCGGCCAAAGCAAACCGTGCCACTGTGGCGGCAGAACGAGAACGTGCACGAATCGGCATGGCAGCCGGCGACGAGCGATACTTGCCGCGCCGAGATCGAGGTCCGCAACGCAAGTTTGTTCGCGATTACGTCGACGCGCGGTGGAACATCGGTGAGCTCATGGTTCCCCTGATGTTGATTGTCATCGTCATGACTTTTGCTGACACTGTCTATGTCAGTGGTTTATCGCTCGCCGAACTCGGCGTCATCTCGATGTGGGCGTTCATCATTCTTGTTTTCATTGACGGCTACGTGTTGAACTTTCTCATTCGACGACGCGTCAAGCAGAAGTTTGGGGTTGAGAACCTAGAGCGCGGGCTCGGATGGTACGCAGCAATGCGAGCGCTTCAGTTGCGTCCGATGCGCATGCCAAAGCCACAGGTTCGTCGCGGCCAATCGCCCGAATAGTATCCGAGCATCACGCCGGAGGCTTAGTCGCGGCCGCGCCGACTCAACTGTCGGTTTATGCGACGGGCCCAGAACGGGCCCTGGTAGATGTACGCCGTGTACCCCTGCACGAGAGTTGCGCCGAGCATGAGGCGCTCGCGCACGTCTGCCGCGGTCTCGACTCCTCCGACGGAAATCACGCAAAAGTCAGCGGGAACGACAAGGCGAATGCGACGCAAAACCTCGTTACTTCGTTGAGCAACCGGAGGCCCGGAGAGACCACCCGCGCCCATTGATTCAACGTCTTGTGCCGGTGTCGTGAGGTGCGCCCGTGAAATAGTTGTGTTCGTCGCGATGATCCCCGCGAGTCCGAGACGAACACTGAGTCGAGCAATTCCCTCGACCTGCTCATCGTCAAGGTCCGGAGCGATTTTGACGAGCAAAGGAACTCCCGCTGCGGCATCGCGAACGGCGACGAGTAAGGGTTCGAGCGTGTCTAGCTCCTGGAGTCCGCGAAGACCCGGAGTGTTTGGCGAACTCACATTCACGACGAGGTAGTCGGCCAGAGGGGCGAGCAGCTCGGTGCTCCGCAAGTAGTCGGCTTGCGCATCCGCCACGTCAACGATTCGACTCTTACCGATGTTGACACCGATGATCGGTCGATGGGATTTGCGCCGAAGGCGCTCGAGGCGGCGAGCGATAACCTCGGCGCCGTCATTGTTGAAGCCCATGCGGTTGATCAGCGCCCTGTCCGCAATCAGCCGAAAGAGCCGGGGCGCTGGATTCCCGGGTTGCGGATGCGCGGTTACCGTGCCCACCTCAACGTGACCAAATCCGAAGGCGCCCAGACCCAGGGTCATGTCTGCGTTCTTGTCGAATCCGGCGGCGAGCCCAAACGGAGACGGAAA